>CANGXK010000059.1 GCA_947457715.1 Gemmatimonadota bacterium | reverse complement strand
GTCACCTTTGTGCTCGATACGGGGATTGGCCACGCAAAAGCGGCTGCACCCATTGGGGATGCAGCCGCTTCGTACGGCACTGGTCTGTCATCACGTACCACAGAGCGGGAGACGGGGCTCGAACCCGCGACATCAAGCTTGGAAGGCTAGCGCTCTACCAACTGAGCTACTCCCGCGTTCTCCGATGCTACCCGCTGAAGTAACCAGCGGTCCTGCAGTGGTGAGGGAAGGATTCGAACCTTCGAAGGCTTGCGCCGACAGATTTACAGTCTGTTCTCGTTGGCCACTTGAGTACCTCACCGAGGCTCTCTCCGACGCGCCATGGCGGGCGCGGCTGCCGAGCTTTGAAAGAGCTGACGGTCGGGATTGAACCGACGACCTGCTGATTACAAATCAGCTGCTCTACCAACTGAGCTACGTCAGCAGAACGGGCATACGGCCCGCTCCGGACAAGACGAGCAGGATAATCCGACGGGGCCCCGAATTCAAGCAGCCCCGTTGGGATTCCCGTCTGGGATTCCCGATGGGATTGCTCCCGCGTTCAGCCCTTCCGCCAGCGCGTCCCCTCGGGGCCGTCCTCGATGAGGATGCCGCGGGCGGTCAGTTCGGCCCGCGCGGCGTCGGCGGCCGCGAAGTCCCGACGCTCGCGGGCGGCCCGACGGGCGCCCAGACGCTCCTCGACCCACGCGGCCAACTCCGCGTCCACATCCTGCTCCGGCACGAGGTCGAGCACGCTGTCCATGAGCCGGAAGGCGGCGCGGGCGCGTTCCAACGCCGGCAGGTCGGTGCCGGCCTCGTCGAGCTCCCGGTTGGCTTCGCTGATGAAGGTGAACAGCGCGGCCAATGCCTCCGGGGCATTCAAGTCGTCGAACAACGCCTCCAGAAACGCCTTCTCGGCCCGCGTGGCGGCGTCGGCCAGGGCGGCCGTGCCGGTCGTGGCCTCGGACAGGCGCAACGCGAAGGCACCGATGCGATTGACCGCCGCCCGCGACTGCTCGAGCGAGTCGTCGCCCAGATTCAGCTGTTTGCGGTAGTGCGCGCTGAAGACGAAGTGACGGTACGCGGTGCCACTGATGCCCTGATCGCGCATCTCGACCACGTTGGCCACATTGCCGACCCGCTTGGCCATCTTGGCGCCGTCGGTGAGCAGGAACTCCCCGTGGCACCAGCAGCGAGCGAACTGTTTGCCGGTGGCGGCTTCGGACTGCGCGATTTCGTCTTCATGGTGCGGGAAGATGAGATCGATGCCGCCGGCGTGGAGGTCGAAGGTTTCGCCGAGGTATTTCATGGCCATGGCAGAGCACTCGAGGTGCCAGCCGGGGCGCCCACGGCCCCACGGCGAATCCCAGGCGGCACCGGTGGCTTCGTCTTCCGGTTTGGCCGCTTTCCAGAGCGCGAAGTCCTGCGCGTTTTCCTTGGCGTACTCGTCTTGCGCGACGCGCGCGCCGGTGCGGATCTCGCGCTTGTCGAGTTGCGACAGCTTGCCATAATCGGGGAAGCGATCGATGGCGAAGTAGACCGAGCCGTCGTCGGCGATGTACGCCACGTGGTTGGCCACGAGACGCTCCACGAGCGCGATCATTTCGGGGATGTGCTCAGTGGCCTTCGGATAGCGCTCGGCATCCTCGATGCGGAGATAGCGCCGGTCGCGATGAAAGAGCTCGGTGAACGGCTCCGTCACCTCGAGAATGTTGGCGCCGGTGGCGGCCGCCTTCCGGATGATCTTGTCGTCGACGTCGGTCAGGTTCATGACCTGCTCGACCTGCCAGCCGGCCAGCCGGATTACGCGCCGCAGCAGATCCTCGAAGAGGAACGTGCGGAAGTTGCCCAGGTGCGCCGGGTTGTAGACCGTCGGTCCACACGTGTACATGCGCACCGTCTGTCCATCGGCGGGCGCGAACGGCTCGACGCGGCGCGTGAGCGTGTTGTACAGGCGGAATTCTGGCATCGGCATGAAGGCGGCGTAGTGCGGGATCTCCGTCGGGATCTCCTGCGGGATCTCCCGGCGATTGCTTGCGTTCGTTGAATGTAGAGGGTAAGTCACCCATGTTGCTCCCCCACTTCCACCCGGACCGTCTCCATGAAGCCTCGCCAGGATCGCCCGCGCGTCATCTCGCGCGTTTCCACCGTTGTCGGCATCGGCGCCCTCGTGGCGGTCGCCATGGCGGCACGCAGTCAGGGTGGACAGCAGACCACCCCGCCCGCCGCAGCACCCGCGCAGCCGCCCGCGGCGGCAGCGGCCGTCGCGCCCGCCGACTCGATGATGCAGGACAGCACGCAGCGTACCGACACGACGGCCATGGCCGACTCGATGGCGATGCCCGACAGCGCCATGCTGATGCAGGCCGCCGCTGCCGCTGCGCCGGCACCGCAGGCATCGGGCACGTGGCCCGTTGACCCGGTGACCGGGCAGACCATCATCAATGGCGAACCGGTGGTCGGTCGCGTGTTCATCATGCAGAAGACCGACGGCACAGTGAAGCTGGGCACGTGGCAGGGCCAGTACGTCGGCGAGGCACTCGCGCCGGAGCCGGCGATCGTCGGCACCTCCCACACCGTGCCGGCGCCGGAACACACGCGCCGCATGCGCGGCGTCATGATTCAGGCAACGCTCTGGGCGATGGATGGGAAGCGGTCGGCGCGTGAGCGTCACTACTATCGCGCGCAGACCACGGGCGCGGCTCTGGGCCGTCAGTAAGTCGCCCGGTGTTGGAGCGGTATCGGCGGGGCGTCCTCACACGGTGCAGGCGCCCCGCTCGCAGTTCGAGCAGGCGAATCGTGCCGGAGGTCATCGCGGGGGTACCCAACGCGTACGCTGCGATGGGCTCGTACGCGGCGCGCACCGGCAGTTGACGAGATTCGTGGCCGGTACTCACCGACACTGGTGGACAGGCGATCACGATGCCGTCACGCCGTTCATGCGCGTGCCGACCCCATGTCCGCCATTCGGCGGCTTCACGCCGCGACAGTCGGCCAACCCGTGACGCCCGTAGCAGATACAGGGTCCGCGACGCCGGCGGGGCCGCTGGAGAGCGTGTCGTAATCGCCGCCTCCTGCCAACCGCGCACGATTTCGTGCACCGCATCCCGGTGCAGCGCCGCCCGACGAATACGCAGATCGGGGGCCGCGTCTCGCACGGCCCGGATGTACCGATGCCGCGGCGAATGCGCGCTGCCGGCGAGGACGGCCAGCAGCATCGATTGTCCCAGCGGCTCCGGCGCCCGCACCAGCAGCAACTCGCCGGCATGAATCCGCAACGTGACGTCGTCGAGCACCCGGACACTGATGGCGCAGCGTCCGGGAACACCCGCCGAAATTTCGGCGCGCGCGCGCGCCACCGAGAGGAGTCGTGGTTTCGTCATGGGCGACACGATGTGACCGTGCCCCCCATCGTGTGTCACCCAAATGTTGCGGGCGGGATCAGAACAGCGCGTTCCGCCATGCGCTCCACGTGAAACGCCACAATGGCTTCGGCGATGACGAGTGGTTCGTAGCGCACCGGATCGGTCGTGGGCAGACCAGTCTCCGATCGAACGCGCTCGATCGCTTTGCGTGCCTCACGGTCGGCGAGATCGAACGTATTCAGCGCGATCGCGATCACCGGCGACGGACGCAGGGCCTCCATGGCCCCTTCATACAAGCGGATCATGTCGCTCAGGGACGGGATCTGCACCCACGGATTGCGATGGATCGTCGTGCGCGAAGGCTGCGCACAGAGCACCATCGCATGCGGCATCGCCCCGTGCATCAGGCCCAGAGTGACGCCGGAATAGGCCGGATGAATGAGCGAGCCCTGCCCCTCCACCAACACGATGTCCGCCGCCACCGCCGCGTCGATCGTGAGCGACTCGGCCGCACCGGCGACGAAGTCGGCGATGACGGCATCGACCGCGATGCCGCGCCCTTCCACCAGAATGCCCGTCTGCCCGGTGGCGGCAAAATTCACGCGCTGGCCAAGTTGCCGCACCGACGATTGCACCTGCAACTGCGCCGTCATCTTCCCGATGTTGCAGTCGGTACCGACGGTGAGCACAATCGTGGCCTCGAGATCGCGGACGCGGCCTGACGCGACGTCGAGCCCCGTCGGCGCGCGACGCAGATCGCGGATCGTCGCGCCTGAGGCCGCGGCCAGTGCGGCGAATTCGCGGTCATCGCCGAGCAGGGTGTGCAGGCCACTCCAGACATCGAGACCGGCGCGCAGCGCATCGCGAACAATGGAGCGCCACGCATCGGGGAACTGTCCACCGGCGGGAGCGATGCCGATCAGCAGCGCCGTCGGACGATGCGCCATCCCCGACGAGAAGTCGGCGACGACCGGAATGTGGCCACCGAAGCCGAGCACGTCCTGCGCAGTGCGACCGGCGGTCGCACTATCGAGGACGGCGGCCACTTCATCCGGCACATAGCGGATGCAGGCGTTGGCGGTCTTGGAGCTGAGCGGGCCGAAGCTGCCTTCGGCGAGGATCAGAAAGCGACGCGACAGAGCCATGATGCGGAGGGGCGAATACGCGAACGGCGGCCCCTGAAGAGGAGCCGCCGCAGGCGACCGGAAGGGATACGGGGAATCTACCGCTGAGTCACGACGCCGTGAATCACGACCTCGGCTGAGTACCGCTGAGCCGCTCGATTTCGGCGATCAATTCCGCTTCCGCGGTCTTGGCCTGTTCGGCCGCTGCAGCAGCCGCCGCATCCGGACCGGCCGCCAACTGGGCCGGGGCGGCTGGCGCTGCCGCTTCGGTGGCGCCGGCCGCCAGTTGCCGCGACGCGGCGGGAGCGCCGACCGCCAGCATGCCCATGCGCTGCTTGAGCTGGAGTAATTGTTGATCGGCGTTCACGCCGCCCGACGAGCGCTCGAGCTGCTTGAACTCACCGGCCAGCCGGTCGCCGCTGAATTCCTCGTCGATTTCCTGCGCAGCCTGCAGCTGCCGTTCGTTGGCCGTGATCTTCTCTTCCATGCGGTTGAACGCATCGAAGGCGGAGTTGTCGGAAAGGCCGGACATCGTTTGCGAGATGCGCGCCTGCGCCTCGGCCCGGCGCTGACGGGCAAGCAGCAAATTCTTCTTGCGCTTGGCCTCTTCGATCTTGTCGTTCAGGTCACGAAGCGACTGCTTGAGTTTCTCCGTCTCCATGCGGTGCGTTTCCCACGTGCTCGCCAGCTGCTGGCCGTGCTCGAGGTGCTCCTGCCCGCGGAGCAGTGCCTGCTTGGCCAGATCGTCGCGCCCCTCCTGCACGGCGAGCATCGCCCGACGCTCCCATTCATCGGCGAGCTTGAATTCCGCGTCGGCCTGATCCTTCAGGCGCTTTTCATCGGCGATAGACGCCGCAACCTGCTGCTTGGCTTTCGCCAGCTGGTTGCGCATGTCGACGATGATCTGATTGAGCATCTTCTCGGGGTTTTCCGCCGAGGAAATGAGCTCATTCAGATTCGACTTGATGAGAGTCGACAGACGGTCGAAGATACCCATGGTTCAGCGAGCCTCGCGGAAGGCGGCCAGCTCACGAAGATGCGATGTGAGCGAGAGAGTCATGCTTTCGTACGACGCGAGGAACTCCTCGAAATCGAGATGCGCGAGTTCGAGGGCCTCGGTCAGGACGACGTTGTCTTGATCGATACCGTAGGAGCCGTGGAGCAGGTCGCCGGCATTCAGTTCGAGCAGGCGACGATTGAGAGCCGCCTGGTGAGAAGCGTCGGCCGGGAGTGGCATCACCTTGACCCGAAGCAGCAGCACGGGCGGATTGTGTGTGATGACCACGTCGAACTCCAGCGCGCCGCTGGGCCGCACGAGCCACAACCCGGGCTCCAGTTCCTGATGGGAGGCGCCGTCGGCACTCAATCGATCGAGGAATGCCTCGATGTCTTCTCGCGTGACCATGTTCGATTCCTTGGGTTCGGATGTCGATCCGTACGGCGGCGCCTGCCGGGGGTTTCGCCGAGTGTGCGCAGGCGAAGCGAATGTATGGCGCGCGCCTCGCCCTCGCATCGGGGCCTCAGGGACAGCGGCCCGCATAGAGCCGCCCCCCGCGTCCCTCGTTGACCAGCAGCAGCCGGCCATCAGGCAGCCAGCTGATCCCTTCAGCTTGCGCTTCCCACAGCGGAACCGCACAGCGCGCCAGCTGCGCCCCGGGGCGCCCGGTGTTTGGATCGGCATCGAAGACGTACACCGATCCGTAGGTGAGCACAGCCAGCCGGCGCCGCCCATCGGCACCCGCCGGCGAGAGGGCAGCGTCGGTGACCCAGTCACGCACGGTGGACCTCACCGGCACGATCGGCAGCGAGTCCACAAGCTCCGCGCGAGCCGTACGATCGCCGCTCCAGTCGGGGGACGACACCCGGTAGAGTCGGGATGGCCGCGCGCGACCCGCGGAACCGCTGGCCGGTCGTTTGGTGGCGAACCAGATACTGGAATCCGGGGCGACCCACATCGCCTCGACATCGGTCGCGCCGCCCGCATAGCGCACCCGCAGGCGCTGGGCCGCCTCGGTTCGTGAGTCGGAAGTAATGGGGGCCGGCACCCGCAGCACCGACACGCTGCGGCGCACCGCGAAATTGTCACCGACGTCGCCGATATACAGGCAGCGTCCCGCGGGGCACGGTCCGGGCGCGACGGCTTCCCAGTCGGTGTTCTTCGCCCCCGTGACGATGACGCTGCCCCGGGACGTTCCGGCCGAATCGTATGCGAACAGGACGGCGTCGTTGCCGCTGTCATTCTGCGACCAGAACACACCGGGCTCGCGCTCGCTGGGCACGCTGCCCGACGCCTCCCGGAGTCGGGGATCGGCAAAGGCACCCACCTGCACGAGATCGCGCAGCGCCGGCTCGCCGGTGACGACCCACCGCCAATCGCGCTGCGACGAGGCGAGAGCGCACGCACTTACGGCCAGCAGCACCCCGAACAGGGCGCGGGAGGCCCGCACCCTCGGGCGACCAACGGCCTCAGCCATCGGCACGCTTGATCTCGTACAACCGTTCCTTGGCGAGCCGACGACCGGTTGGCGTAGCCGCCAGTCCGCCACCGGCGGTCTCACGGTAGCGCACGTCCATGTTCGCACCGATCTCGCCCATCGTGTCGATCACTTCGTCCGCCGGAATCGCGAACTCGATCCCGGCCATGGCCATTTCGATGGCGGCCATGGCAATCGCGGCACCGGTCGCATTGCGAAAGACACAGGGCAGTTCCACGAGCCCGCCCAGCGGGTCGCACACGAGCCCAAGGGTCCCCTGCTGCGCGAGCGCCGTGGCGTGTCCGACCTGGCGCGGTGAACCACCCAGCATCTCCACGGCTGCCCCAGCCGCCATGCCGGCAGCCGCACCGGTCTCGGCCTGACAGCCCCCCTCGGCGCCAGACAGCGACGCCCGTTCCGCGACGACGGCCCCGATCAGTCCGGCCGTGGCCAGCGCATCGATGATCCGTTCGTCGTCGATGCCACGCGCCATGGCAATCCCGGTGAGCACCGCCGGCAGCACCCCTGCCCCACCGGCGGTCGGTGCGGCGACAATGACGCCCATGGCCGCGTTCACTTCCTGCACGGCGATCGCGCGCGCCAGCACGTCACGGAACGCGGTGTTGGCGAGCGGACCATCGGGACCGGTGCGCAGCTTCGCGGCGTCACCACCCACCAACCCCGATGAGGACTTGAGGTCGCCGACCATGCCGCGGTCGACCGCCTCGCGCATCACCACCAGCGCGCGACGCAACGCATCGCGGATGCTCTCCACGGTGCGCCCCTGGTCCTTCGCTTCCGCCTCCAGAGCGACCTGCGACAGCGTCACGCCGCGCGCTTCCGCGTCGCGAATGGCATCGGCCAGCGCTCGATACATCAGGCACCCACCTTGTCGAGACGGAACGCCCACTTCACCCAGCCAAGCGCACGGATGGCATCACGCACCGACTCATCGGGCTGCTCATCGACCTCGATGACCATGAACGCATCACCGCCGCGCTCTTTTCGCGAGAGCCGGAGGGTGGCGATGTTGCAGCTGGCCTCAGCGAGAATGCCGGCGATACGGGCGACCGATCCCTTCACGTCTTCGGCGACCAGTACGATCGTGTGGAGGTTGCCGGGAATCTCCACGGGATACCCGTCGATCTCGGTAACTAGGACGCGACCGGCGCCGAGCGAGGCACCAACCATTTGTGCGGTGCGGTCGCCGCGCTCGAGCGTGATGCGCACGGTGTTGGGGTGCGCGTCGTCGCCCAGTGAGGTTTTTTCAAACCGGTAGGCAAGCCCCTCGCGCTCCATGATGTCGAGCGCCGTACGCAGGCGTTCATCGTCGGGGCGAAAGCCCATGAGGCCTCCCACGATCGCTTTATCGGTCCCGTGACCTTCTCCGGTGCGGGCGAACGATCCATGCAATTCAATGTGCGCCTTGTCCGGCGTGCCGCCGACCAGGCAGCGTGCGAGCAGTCCCAGACGGCAAGCGCCTGCGGTATGCGAGCTGCTCGGTCCGACCATGACTGGACCGATGATATCGAGGAGGGAGACCATACGGGAATGTACCTGCCAGCTATGCGGGACAACAGAAAGCCGGTGCCGAGCCGCGCCGGCTACTGGATGCCGAGCATCGGTGCCAGATAGCGACCGGTATGACTCTCTTCCACCAGAGCGACCTCTTCCGGCGTGCCTTGCGCCACGATGGTTCCGCCGCGCACGCCGCCCTCCGGTCCCATGTCGACAATCCAGTCGGCGGTCTTGATCACGTCGAGATTGTGCTCGATCACCAGCACCGTGTTGCCGCGCTCGACGAGCTTGTGCAGCACGCCCAGCAACACGCGCACGTCTTCGAAGTGCAAACCCGTGGTCGGCTCGTCGAGGATGTACAACGTGCGTCCGGTGTCACGCTTGGAGAGCTCGGTCGCCAGCTTCACGCGTTGCGCTTCCCCACCGGAGAGCGTGGTCGCGCTCTGCCCCAGATGGATATACCCCAATCCGACGTCGCGCAGGGTAGCGAGCTTCTGCATGATACGCGGCTGATTCTCGAACACCGCGCACGCGTCCTCGACGGTCAGCTCGAGGATCTCGGCGATACTGCGACCGCGGAAATGCACTTCGAGCGTTTCGCGATTGAACCGTTTGCCCTTGCAGACATCGCAGGGCACGAAGACATCCGGAAGGAAGTGCATCTCGATCTTGACCAGTCCATCCCCCTGACAGCTCTCGCAGCGGCCACCCTTCACATTGAAGGAGAAGCGACCCGGGCCGTAGCCGCGGATTTTCGCTTCAGGCAGTTCGGCGAACAGTTCGCGCACCGGCGTGAAGATGCCGGTGTAGGTGGCAGGATTCGAGCGCGGCGTTCGACCGATCGGGCTCTGGTCGATATCGATGATCTTGTCGAGGTGTTCGAGTCCGGTGACGCGTGTGTGCGCCCCCGGCAGCACGCGCGCACGAAAGAAATGCCGTGACAGTGTGCGCTGGAGAATGTCGGTGACGAGCGTGGACTTCCCCGAACCGGACACCCCCGTCACCGCCACGAACAGCCCGAGCGGGAACTCGGCGGTGACGTCGCGCAAGTTGTGTTCGCGCGCGCCATGCACGGTGAGCATACGGGCGGCATCCCGCGGGCGGCGTTGCAGCGGCACGTCAACGCGTCGCGTGCCGCGTAAATACTGCCCCGTGATCGAGGTGGGCGTATCGATGACGTCCTGCACGGAGCCGGCGGCGATGACTTCACCGCCATGCTTGCCGGCGCCGGGACCGAGATCGATCAGGTAATCGGCGTCACGAATCGTTTCTTCGTCGTGCTCGACGACGATGACCGTATTGCCCAGATCACGCAGCTGCTTGAGCGTGGCGAGCAGGCGCCCGTTGTCACGTTGATGCAAGCCGATGCTGGGCTCGTCAAGGATGTACAGCACCCCGACGAGACGCGAACCGATCTGCGTCGCGAGGCGGATGCGTTGCGCTTCACCGCCGGAGAGCGATTCCGCGCTCCGGTTGAGCGTGAGGTAGTCGAGTCCGACATCCACCAAGAAGCGCAGGCGCTCGCGGACCTCC
>CANGXK010000058.1 GCA_947457715.1 Gemmatimonadota bacterium | reverse complement strand
ATCATGATTCCGTCCGGGTACGTCCCGGGCATGCGGCAAAGATAACTGATGGAGGGACGACGGGCGCCTCGTGCCTTCCCGTTTGTGCGCTACCGCTTGCGTCGAAGATCGGTGACCATGATCAGATGATCCGCCGTCTGGGCCGACGTCTCGCGCGTGATGCCGAGCGTCGCGGCGAAGGCCGCTGTGAGATCGACGCTCGAGAAGGCGAAGCCGCCAGTGCGTTCGAACACGGCGTCGCTGTACAGTGTGAGGTCGAGACGTCCGGGAAGAAACTGCCCAACGCCCGGATCGGTCCACGTGACGAGCGTGCGCTCGCCGAGGCGCCACGAATCACTGAGCGCGAGGTCGGAGCCGTCGACATCGAGCCCCTGCTGCAGCAGGTGAATCGACTCGTACGATCCAATGGCGTTGAAGTCACCGGCAATGACCAGGGCGCTCGGCTTGGCGTGGCCCGCCATCTCACGCTGCAGGTGCGCGCGAAGAGCGCCACTCTGCAGCACGCGCAACTGATCCTGCGCGTTGCGAAAGAACCCGCCGCTCTGCAAGTCGAGCGGCACGAACAACGTCTCGATGCCGCCGATCGTGATCCACGCGCCGGTGCTGGAGAGCTGTGCCGCGGCTTCGATGTCGAACAAATGCTGTGCGGCCGGTGGTACCGTGGCTCGCACCCTGTCGAGGGCCCCCGCCGGATATTCCACGCGAACCATGGCCGCCGCCTGCCGGATGCCGCGATCGCGCGTGGCCACCACCGCGTGTTGCCGGCCGCCACTGCGCGAGTATGCGAAGCGCCAGCGTCCCAACGCCGCCAACTCGGGGCGAGCGAAGAAATCGGCCAGCGTGGAATCCGAGGTTTCGGCATGGGCTTCATCGAGCAGGACGACA
Organism: Gemmatimonadota bacterium; assembly: GCA_947457715.1. The sequence goes on along the minus strand of CANGXK010000058.1, from coordinate 9,194 downwards.
TCGGGTTCGACCGCCGCCAACAGTTTGGCGTGATTGGCCGGCGAGCGGAATGATCCCTCGGACACGTTCCACTGCGCCACACGCACCGCACCCGTTGCCTTCGACGGAATGGCCGACACGAGGTTGGTATTCGTATTCGGCACGCGCGGTGTCGAGAACGCATAGTGCGCCGACGGCAGCGCGGTCACGGTGCCATTCGATGCTTCGAACACCAGTCGCGCCCGTACCGTGTTCCCAAGTCGCGCGACGCCATCGAAGGTGCCGCTGCGGGCAATGCGGAGCTCGAAGCGCGTAGCACTCCAGGTGGGAAGCGCCACCACGCCTAGGTCATAGGCACTGCGGTAGTCGCCGAGCCCGGCCGGGCCGACCATGCGCAGCGCGGCCCCGGCGCCGACGCCATTGCCTTGGGGCTTGTCGGTGCGCGACAGGTCGAGCGCGACGTCGACACCCGCCAGGCCAATCGCGGTGTCGAACACCGTGCTACCCGTTTGCGCGTTGTCGTCGCTGTCGATCAGCAGGTGCAGCGTGCCCGGCATGGCGGAGTGGCTCACGCTGTCGTGCACCGCAAACGACACGTACCACCACTGCGCGTCGTCGGTGGCCCACGCCGTCTGAAGCGGTCCAGGCGATGCCGCTGCCTGTGACCACGACGGCAAGCCCGTCCAATCATCGAAGTGCCCGTCGAGCTGTATCGGGACGCGCGCGCTGGTTGGGCCCGGGCTCGGAGCCGGCCGCCCCCCGGTGCACGCGCTGCACGCGCCAAGCGCGGCGAGCGCAGCAACGAAACCGCTCCGCGCCATCAGGCGGTCACGGCAGGCCTGCGACGATGGTGAGAGAAAGCGCATAGCGGGAAACTAGCCACTGGTCATGATGGCCGGTGCGGGGGGGCTTACCCATATTCACGACATGGCCCGATCGAGACCGTCCCCACCACCCAACAAATCATTCCGCGAGCGGCTTGGTGCGCTCCGGCACGTCGGCCCGCTGTTCCTGCTGGTGTGGGGCACCAGTGCCCCGCTCACGATGGCCACGATGACGCTCCGGCTGGTGCGCTCGCTGCTGCCCGTAAGCACGCTCTACGTGGGCAAGCTGATCATCGACGAGGTGATCCGCACCGCCGCGCTGCCGGGGCGCCCGGACACTTGGAACGCGTGGATGGCCAGTGGACTGCTGAATCGCGCGTTGCAGCTCATTCTGCTCGAATTCGCGCTGGCGATCGCTGCCGAGGCCCTGGCGCGCGCGGTCTCGCTGGTGGACCGCCTGCTGGGGATGCAGTTCTCGATCAGCACCAGCACCCGTCTCATGGAGCATGCGGCCACGCTCGATCTTGAACAGTTCGAGGACAGCGAGGTGCAGGATCGGCTGGAGCGTGCGCGGTCGCAGACGTCTCTGGGGCTCGGCGTGATGGGGCAGGTGTTCGGGCAGGTGCAGACGCTGATCACGATCGTCAGCTTTGCGGCGGGACTCGTGGTGTATGCACCGTGGCTGATCGTGCTGCTGCTGGTGGCGCTCGTGCCGACGTTCGTGGGTGGGGCGCACTTCAATGCCCTGGATTATGCGCTGCAGTGGTCACGGACGCAGCAGCGCCGGCTGCTGGAGTACCTGCGGCAGACGGGGGCGAGCGCGGAGACGGCCAAGGAGGTGAAGATCTTCGGGTTGAACCACTTTTTGATTGACCGGTTCCGCGATGTCTCGCTCGACATGTACCGGGCCAACCGTGCGCTGGCCATCCGGCGCGAAAGCACGATGGGATTGCTCACCGTGATCGGCACCGCCGGCTACTACTCGGCCTACGGCTATGTCGCGTGGCGCACACTCAATGGGCAGTTCAGCATCGGTGATCTCACCTTCCTGGCCGGATCATTCCGTCGGCTTGGCGATTTGCTGGCGAATTTGCTGCTGGCATTCTCGAGCACCGCCGGACAGGCGCTGTACCTCGACGATCTGTTCTCCTTCTTCACGCTCACGTCGCGCATTCATTCGCCGGCGCAGGCGCGGGCGGTGCCGCAGCCGATTGCGGCCGGGTTCGAGTTCCAGGACGTGGGCTTCCGGTATCCCGGCACCGAACGGTGGGCGGTGCGCCACCTGTCGTTCACGCTGCATGCCGGTGAGACGCTGGCGCTGGTGGGTGAGAACGGCGCCGGTAAGACCACCATCGTGAAGCTGCTGGCGCGCCTGTACGAACCCACCGAGGGGCGCATTCTGTTGGACGGGCATGACCTGCGCGAGTACGACCTCGACGCCCTGCGTGCCAACGTGGGCGTGATCTTCCAGGACTTCGTGCGCTACAGTCTCACCGCCGGCGAGAACATTGCCGTGGGGCGGATCGCCGCGCGTGAAGACAAAGCGCGCATTGCGCAGTCGGCCAAGCAGAGTCTGGCGGCGGAGATGATCGCGCGGCTGCCGGCCACGTACGATCAGCCTATCGGCAAACGATTCTCCACGGGGGTGGAGCTGTCAGGCGGCGAGTGGCAGAAGCTGGCCATCGCCCGCGCGTACATGCGCGATGCGCAGTTGCTGGTGCTCGACGAACCCACGGCGGCACTCGATGCGCGGGCGGAGTTCGAGGTGTTCCAGCGCTTCAAGGCGCTCAGCGCCGGACGCACGAGCATGCTGATCTCGCATCGCTTCTCGAGCGTGCGCATGGCCGATCGCATTCTCGTACTGAACGAGGGTACGGTGGATTCGATGGGCACACACGAGGAGCTGCTGGCGCGGAAGGGGCGATATGCGGAGCTGTTCGAACTTCAGGCGCAGGGGTACCGGTAACTCACGACCCGGAACTTGAACGCATCACCCACCACTCACGTGAGTTTCGCGTACTGAGTTGAAGTTTGGGGTCGTGCGTTACTCCGCCAACGCTCTCCGAATCGCCGGCTCGAGCGACAACGGCCCGATCGGCCCCATCACGCGATGTCGCACACGACCGTCGCGGCCGATGAGAATCGACGTGGGGTAGCCGCGCACACCACCCAGTGCGCCGATCACGTCGGGGCCCACGATGGCGATGGGGTAGCTGATACCGCGCTCGGTGATGAAGTCGCGCACGGTGTGCGGATCACCGTGGTCGACCGAGGCGCCGAGCACCACGAGGCCCGCCGCCCTGTGCCGGTTCCACGTGGCCTCGAGCAGCGGCATCTCCACGCGGCATGGTGTGCACCACGTGGCCCACACGTTGACGAGCACCACGCGCCCGCGCAGCGACTGCGACGTGATGGTGGAATCGGCCAGCGTGCGCACGGCGAACGTGGGCGTGCTGCGATCGCGTGCGGTGACGTTCACCAGCGCGCCGACGTGGGGCAGCAGGCGCGGCAAGGCCCAGACGCCGAGGGCCAGCATGAGCCACGTGGTCCAGTGGAATCTGCCGAACAGCCGCTTGGGTCGGGGAGGGCAAGAGTACTTGAGCGCCATGGGAGGAACGTAACGCGAGTTGGCCGACGTATCGCGGACCCGGCTTCTCCCGCTGAACGGATCACACAGAGGAAAAGAGAAAAGGAGCAAGAGAGTCGCGGACTGCCCTCAAGCGCCGTTCTCCTTCAGGCCGTGCGCGGGAAGCGGGTGGCGAGCATGCTCCGGGGAGTATCGCCCGGTGCTAGCTTTTTATGGTCCCTCTTCCACCCCTGCCAGGCGTACTCCGATGCGTTTTCCTGCCCTTCTCACGCCGCTCGCCTTCGGCGTCCTCTCCCAGACCGTGGTCCCACCATCGGTCGCCGACGCCCAGGCGTCGCGCGCCGTTGCCGGACTGCCGGTGCTCGATTCGACCACGTTTACGGCGCTGTCGTGGCGCAATATCGGCCCGTTCCGCGGGGGCCGGTCGGTGGCCGCGGTCGGACTGCCGTCCCAGCCGCTGACCTACTTTGCCGGGTACACCGGCGGCGGGTTGTGGCGCACCGACGACGCCGGCAACAGCTGGCGCAACATCTCCGACGGCTTCTTCAAGACGGGGTCGGTGGGCGCGATCGCGGTGGCGCCGAGCGACGAGAACGTGATCTACGTGGGCATGGGCGAGCATGCGATCCGTGGCCAGTCGTCGACGTACGGCGACGGCATGTACAAGAGCACCGATCAGGGTCGCACCTGGACCCACATCGGTCTCGCCGCCTCGCGGCAGATCTCGGCCGTGCGCGTGCACCCGAGTAATCCCGACGTGGTGTATGTCGCCGTGCAGGGTGATCGCTGGAAGGGGACGACCGATCGTGGCATCTACCGCACGACCGACGGCGGCAAGACGTGGACGCAGTTGCTGAAGGGCGAGAACGCCTTCAGCGGCGCGAGCGACCTGTCGATGGACGCCACGAACCCGCGCATTCTGTACGCGGCGATGTGGGATCATCAGCGCACGCCGTGGATGGTGCGCAGCGGCGGCGCCGGCAGCGGGATCTGGAAGTCGGTGGACGGCGGCGACACGTGGAAGCGCAGCCAAGAGGGGTTGCCGAAGCTGGTGGGCAAGATCGGCGTGTCGGTGTCGCCGGCCAATCCCGACCGGGTGTTCGCGATCGTGGAAGCGGAGAACGGTGGCCTGTTCCGCAGCGACGACGCCGGCAAGACCTGGCGGCAGATGTCGGGCGACCGTCTCATCCAGACGCGCTCGTGGTACTACATGAACATCACGGCCGACCCGAAGAACGCCGACGTGGTGTGGGTGAGCAACGCCCCGCTGCTCAAGAGCATCGATGGTGGCCGCACCTTCGCCAACGTCCCCGCGACGCATGGTGACAATCACGGCCTCTGGATCAGCCCGACCAATCCGAATTATCTGATCAACGCGAACGATGGCGGTGCGTCGATCTCGCTCGACGGCGGCAAGAGCTGGAGCTCGCAGGACAATCAGCCCACGTCGCAGTTCTATCATGTGGCCGTCGACGACGGCTTCCCGTACAAGCTCTACGGCGGCCAGCAGGACAACAGCTCGGTCATCATCCAGTCGAAGAGCGACGGTGGCAGCATCGGCATCCGCGAGTGGACGGAAGGCCCCGGCTGCGAGAGCGCCAACATGGGCGTGAGCGCGAAGAATCCGCGCTACGTGTACGGTGGCTGCTATCAGGGACTGATCGACGAGATGGACGCGACGAACGGCTTGGGGCGGACGATCATGCCGTGGCCCGAGATGAACCTCACCGAGCCGACCGACAAGACGAAGTACCGTTTCAACTGGACGGCGCCGATCGAAGTGTCGATGCACGACGACAAGGTCGTGTATCACGGCGGCAACGTGCTGTTCAAGACGACGACGCGCGGACAGAGCTGGACGCCGATCTCGGGCGATCTCACGCGCAACGACAAGACGCGCCAGGGCTGGGGCGGCGGACCGATCACCAACGAAGGCGCGGGCGGTGAAGTGTACGCCACGATCGTGGTGATCGAAGAGTCGCCGCATGATGCGAACACGATGTACGTGGGCACCGACGACGGCCTGATTCAGCGCACGCGCGACGGTGGCAAGACGTGGACGAACGTCACGCCGGCCGCGTGGGGCGATGGCTTGGTGAACGAGATCGCGATCTCGCCGCATGATGCGGGCACGATCTACGTGTCGTTCCGCAAGGATCGCGTGGGCGATCCGACGCCGCACATCTTCGTGTCGAAGGATTACGGGGCCACCTTCACGCGCATCGTGAACGGCCTGCGCGACGGGGAGCCGGTGCGCGTGGTGCGTGAAGACACCGAGCGGAAGGGCCTGTTGTACGCGGGCACGGAAACGGGCGTGTATGTGTCGTACGACGCCGGTGCGCAGTGGCTGCCGTTCCGCGGCAACTTCCCGGTGGTGCCGGTCACGGACCTGCAGGTGAAGCACGGTGATCTGATCGCGGCCACGGAAGGGCGCGCGTTCTGGATTCTCGACGACCTCACGGTGTTGCGTCAGCGCGCCGATGCGATCGAGAAAGCGGCCGTGCATCTGTATGCGCCGCGCGCTGCGGTGCTGGCCGGTGGTGGTGGATTCGGCACGCCGCGCAACGCGGGCAAGAATCCGCCGTTCGGTGCGGTGATCAACTTCCGCCTGGCCGCAGCGCCCGATACGGCCACGACGCTGCTGCTCGAGTTTCTCGATGCGAAGAACACCGTCGTGCGCTCGTTCGCCACGAAGGGCGATTCGGTGAACAAGCTCACGGTGAAGCCGGGACTGAACGCGTTCAACTGGAACCTGCGTCGCGCGGCGCCGGCACGGTTGGCTGGTGTGCTGCTGTTCGGCGCCCCAGGTGACGGCGGTGCGCGCGTGGTGCCGGGCACGTACACGGTGCGTCTCACGATGGGCAGCACGGTGCTCACGCAGAAGCTTGACGTGAAGCAGGACCCGCGGCTCGACGTGCCGGCGCGCGTGGTGGCCGAGCGCGATTCGGTGGCGAACCTGCTGTCGAACCGCATCAACGAGATTCACGAAGCGGTGCTGCGCGTGCGCGATCTCAAGGCGCAGGTGCAGGGCTACGTGACGCGCGCCAAGGAAACCAGCGCGCCGGATACGATCGCCAAGGCGGGCCGCACGCTCACGACCAAGCTGGGTGCGCTCGACCCGAAGATGACCACCAAGGCCGGCAACGGTCAGGACATCATCAACTACGCGAACGGCATCAACGGCCAGTACGGCTTCCTGCTCGGTCAGGTGGAAGGCAACAGCGAACTCACGCAGCCGGTGAAGGATCGGTTGGTGGAGCTCGAGAAGCTGTGGCAGACGCTCAAGGCTGAAGTGGAGCAGGTGGAAACGGTCGATGTGAACGCGTTCAACGCGCTGCTGCAGAAGAACAACGTGCCGGGCGTGATCGGTGGCGCGAAGAAGAAGGGACCGATTGCGTGACGACAGTTCTGGGTTTTGGGTTTCGGGTGGTGGGTGTGACGGCGCTGGTGTCGGGGCTCGCTGCCCCGGCGCTGGCGCAGAAGAAGAGTGCGGCGGTGGCGCCGTACGTGCCGCCGGCGGGGGCGTGGGAACGCCGCTCGCCCTCGGCGATGGGGATGGATTCGGTGAAGCTGGCCGACGCCATCGCGTATGCCATCGAGAAGGAGAGCAAGACGCCGCGCGATCTCGAGCTCAATCACTATCAGACGTTCGGTCGCGAGCCCTTCGGGGCCGCGATCGGACCGCTGGCGCCGCGTGGTGGTGCGACGGGCGTCATTCTCCGCAAAGGCTACGTGGTGGCTACGTGGGGTGATCCGAATGCGGTCGAGATCACCAACAGCGTGACCAAGAGCTTCCTGAGCACGGTGGTGGGACTCGCCTTCGACGCCGGCCGTATTCGCAGTGTCGACGACACGGTCTCGCAGGTGATGCCGCCGATTCTGCGCGCCTATCCCAACGGCACCGGACTCGGCGCCGACTGGCCGGGCGACGCCAAGTGGCTGCGTCCGTTCGACAGTCCGCACAACAAGCGGCTCACGTGGGATCACTTGCTGCGGCAGGTGAGCGACTGGGAAGGCACGTTGTGGGGCAAGCCGGAATGGGCCGATCGCCCGGCACAGCAGGTGAATACGTGGACCACGCGCCCGCGCGTGGAGCCGGGTTCGGCCTACGAGTACAACGACACGCGGGTGAACGTGCTGGCGTTGGCGGCGCTGCAGGTGTGGCGTGAGCCGCTGCCGGACATTCTGCGCGACAAAATCATGGAGCCGATCGGCGCGTCGAATACGTGGCGTTGGTATGGCTACGACAACTCGTGGATCGTGCTCGACGGCAAGATGGTGCAGTCGGTGAGCGGTGGCGGTCACTGGGGTGGCGGCATGATGATCAACGCGTGGGACATGGCGCGCTTCGGCCTGCTGACGCAGCGTCGCGGTGTGTGGGGCGGCAAGCAGTTGCTCTCCGAGGCGTGGGTCACGAAAGCCCTCACGCCCACGCCGGCGCAGCCGACGTACGGCTACATGAACTGGTTCGTGAACACCGACCGCAAGTACGTGCCGGCGGCACCGCCGCAGGCCTTCGTGCATGTGGGCGCCGGGAATAACATCATCTACGTGGACCCGGTGAACGACGTGGTCGCGGTGATCCGCTGGATCGACACGAACGCGTCGGTGAACGGGTTTGTGGAGCGGCTGCTGGCGGCCCTCCCGCAGGCGAAGTAGCGCACGTGGTACGTTCTTCCTTGCCGCGCGACCTCGCCGGCTCCCCTTCCTCCTAATCCATCATGCGCCTTCCCATGCGTTCGTTCGCCGTGACCATCGCCGTCGGCTTGATGGTGCTGGCCGGCTGCACCGCCCGCGAAAAGGTCACCTCGTTCGATCAGCTCGAAGGCCGGCAGTTCGGCATCCCCACCGGCACGGTGGTCGATCAGCTGGTGCTCTCGAAGCTGCCCAAGGCCACCTTCCTGTACTTCACCACGGTGCTCGATGCCGCGATGGCGGTGAAAGCCGGCAAGGTGGACGTCGCCGCGTACGACGAGCCCATCCTGCGCAACATCGCCGCCAAGAACCCGGGGCTGGTGGTGCTCCCGCAGAAGATCACGACCGACGACTACGGGTTTGCGGTGCGGCTCGGCGACGTCGAAATCAAGAACGCCGTGGACTCCGTGATCCATGAAGTGAAGGCGAACGGCGAGTACGAGCAGATGGTCGCACGTTGGCTGCCCGCGAGCGGCGCGCCGCAGCCGATGCCCGTGATCGCAACCGGCACCAACGGCGTGCTCCGCTTCGGGACCGCGGCCGTCACCGAGCCGTTCTCGTTCGTGGACGGCTCACGGCAGGTGGTGGGCATGGACGTGGAGTTCGCCGCCCGCACCGCGGCCAAGTTGGGCCGCCGGCTCGAGATCGTGAACATGGACTTCGGCGCCATGATCCCGGCGCTCATGGCCGGCAAGGTGGACATGATCGGGGCGTGCATCACCATCACGGCCGAACGGCGGAAGTCGGTGCTCTTTTCCGATACGTACTACGTGGGCGGGATTTCGGCGCTCGTCCGGCAGTAACACGGTTCCTGCAGGTCCCCGTCCGGAGTCGATTATCTTCCGGACATGAGCGCAACCCGTGTCGTGAGCGTCCATGAGGAAGTCGCCAATGCTGCCACGCATGGCATTGGCCTCCTGCTCAGCCTGATCGGGATGCCCATCCTGGTCCTCGCCGCGCTCGATCGCGGCGAGCGTGCGACGGTGATCGGCGCCAGTGTGTTCGGCGCCACACTGATCGCCTTGTATGCGGCGAGTACGCTGTATCACGCGATCCCGCATCCCACGCTCAAGCAGAAGCTGCGCGTAGTCGATCACGCCGCGATCTAT
>CANGXK010000057.1 GCA_947457715.1 Gemmatimonadota bacterium | reverse complement strand
GCGATCACCGCCACCTTGAACAAGCCGAACGCGTAGTAGAACGGTGCATCGCTCACGTCCATTCCGCGATGCGCGCCATACGCCTGCACCAGCTCGGCCCGGGTCATGGTGCCGGGCAGCGCGGTGATGCCGAGCCCGAGCGCGCGAAAGATCGGCGCATCACCGGCTTCGACCCAGTAGGCGAGGCTGGTGCCGAGATCCATGAGCGGATCGCCGATCGTCGCCATCTCCCAGTCGAGAATCGCGCGCACGCGTGACAGATCGGGCTCGAGCACCAGATTGTCGAGCTTGAAATCGTTGTGGACGAGCGTCGTTGCGCGATCCGGTGGGCGGTGCGCTTCGAGCCACGTCGCGACCCAGTCGAGCTCCGGGACGTCGTCGGTGCGCGAGGCGAGCCATCGCTTCGTCCATCCCTGCACCTGGCGCTGCACGTACCCATCCGGGCGCCCCAGCGACGCCAGCGGTTCCGTTGAGACGTCAACCGCGTGCAACTGCGCGAGCGTCTGCACGAACGTCTGTGACAACGCCGCCAGCTTTCCCGGCATGGTCGCCGCATCGTCGGTGAGTGATTCCGGCGGCGTACCGCGCAGGATCACCCCTTCCACATGCTCCATGAGGTAGAACGGCGCCCCGATCACGGCGGCGTCATCGCATCGGGCCAGCGGCTTGGGCACCGGAACGCCCCGCGCATGCAGGGCCGTGAGGATCCCGTGCTCACGACCCATATCGTGGGCGATACCGGCCTTCACGCCCCGCGGCGGACGACGCAGCACGAGCGCGCGCTGTCCGTGTTCGTGCTCCATCGTGACCAGATACGTGAGATTCGAAAATCCCGCCGGGAACTGGCGGATGCGCAGATGCGCACCCGCCGGCACCATCTCCGGCACCGCCGTCGCGAGCCACGCGAGCAGCGCCTCCGCGTCCACCTGTTCGCCCTCGCGCGAGGCGATCGTTCCGTCGGTCACCATCGCTCACTCACGAGGCGTACGTGGCGCGAGGTACGGCTTGAGCGCGCGCCGGGCAATCACCGTGCGATGCACTTCGTCGGCGCCATCATAAATGCGCGCCGCCCGCTCATGCCGATACCACCAGGCCAGCGGCGTGTCGTCCGTCATCCCCAGCGCGCCGTGCGCCTGAATGGCGCGATCGAGCACCCGCTGCAGCGTATTCGCCACAAACACCTTGATGTACGCGATCTCCTCACGGGCTGCTTCCTGTCCGTGATGCGCCATGCGCGTCGCGGCATCCATCACCATCAGTCGCGCGGCGTGAATCTCGATGCGCGAATCGGCGATCCAGAACTGCACCTGCTGCTTGTTGGCCAGCACGTCGCCCGGCGCCAACTCGCGCTCCACCGCACGACGACACATCAGGTCGAACGCGCGCTCGCAGATCCCGATCCAGCGCATGCAGTGATGAATCCGTCCCGGCCCGAGGCGCTCCTGCGCCAGTGCGAAGCCGTGCCCCTGCAACCCGAGCACATTCGTGACCGGCACGCGCACGGCATCGAAGCGCACCTCGGCGTGGCTCGCCCAGCCGCCCCCGCTCTCGCCCATCACTGCGATGTTGCGCATCAGGGTGTATCCCGGCGCGGGTAGCGGCACCAAGATCTGACTGGCACGGAAGTGCTTGCGCGCCTCGTCCGGATCGGTCACCGCCATCACCACGGCGAACGACGCCCCGTCGGCGCTGCTCGTGAACCACTTGTGGCCGGTGATCACGAACTCGTTGCCCTCGCGCACCGCTGTCGTCGACATGATGACCGGATTCGACCCGGCGTGTTCCGGCTCGGTCATCGCGAAACAGCTGCGGATCTCGCCGCGCGCCAACGGCTCGAGGAACTGCACTTTCTGCTCGTCCGTGCCGAACTGCAACAGCAGCTCCATGTTACCCACGTCCGGCGCCTGGCAGTTGCACACGTAGTGGCCATACGGCGTCCAGCCCAGCACTTCACTCAGACGCGCGTACGCATCGAGCGGCATATCGAGACCGCCCAGCTCGCGGGGCAGAAACGGCGCCCACAAGCCGAGCGCCCGCGCCTGCGCTCTGAGGCCGCCGAGCACGGGTTCGTTCTGCGCCCACGCACCGTGCAGGAGCTGCGACTCCATCGGCACCAGTTGCTCACGAACGAATGCGCGGGCGACCGCGAGCAGCGCCTCGACATCGGCCGTCGCCATCGCGCGCCCGTGGCCCTCAGCAGCGTGCGTCACGCGAGATAGCCGCCATCCACCATGTACACGCCGCCGGTGCAATACGACGAGGCATCCGAGGCGAGAAATAGCGCCAGTCCGGCAACATCATCGGGCACGCCTATCCGGCGGATCGGCTGATGGCCGAGGACCTGATCCGAAATATGCGGATCCTGCCAGAGCGCCTGAGAAAACTTCGTCTTGATCAACCCCGGGCAAATCACATTCGCGCGGATGCCATCCGCGCCCCACTCCTGCGCCATCACCTTGGTGAGCGACACCAGCGCCGCCTTGCTCACGCTGTACAGGCCGAGCCCGGCTTCCGGCGAAACGCCGCCGATGCTGGCGATGTTCACGATCGCGCCGCCACCTCGCTGCGCCATGACGGTGTGTGCGGTACGGCACAGCTCCAGCGGGCCTTTCACGTTCACGCCGAAGATCTTGTCGAACGCATCGTCGCTCGCGTGTTGCAGCGGACCGAAAATCGGATTGGTCGCCGCGTTGTTCACGATGATGTCGATGCCGTCGAAGTGCTCCACCGTCCGCGCGGCGAGTTCGTGTGCATCAGCGGCCCTCCCTATGTGCGCCGGGATCCCAACGACCTCGAGGCCTTCCGCTCGGAGCGCCTTGACCGCCGCCTCGACGTGCTCCGCCTTACGGCTGGAAATGGCCACTCTGGCGCCCGCACGCGCCAACGTCGTGGCGATGGCGAGGCCGATGCCGCGCGTGCCACCGGTGACGATCGCAACTTTTCCGTCGAGGCGCAGACGCGCAATGGCGTCGACCGTGGGCGGGGTGATGGGCTCGTGCATGGCGGGGAGGGTGGAGGGTAGTCAGCGGTCCAGTCGCGTCACGCGGCCGATCGGCGGCGCCACGATGCGTCCGTTCATCCGTTCGAGATGCTGCAGCACCAGATCGGCAGTGCGTGGTGCCGATGTCGGATTGGCCTCGAGCGCCGTGCACGCCGCGCTCGCCTCAGGAATCCGATAGCCGTCACCACTGCGGCACGCCGGGTACGTCACGATCGATACACCTACGGTCTCGGCGGCGCCGATCACCCGGCCGTCATCACGTGTCAAGTCGCCGACCACGCGAGCCCCATTCGGCAGGCTGGCGTCGAAGGCAAAGCGCAGGCCGCTGACCTGCAGATACGGCCCCCCACCGAGCCCGCCCCGCCCGACGCTTACCTCCAGCAACTCGCGCAGGCGCGCGCCGGACAGCGGGAACGTGACAACACGCGTTTCGTCGGCAAACAGGAATACCCCTTCGATCATGTACCGCGTGATTGGACCGGCCGGCATGATGTCATCGAAACGCAACGCGCCCGAGTTGATCAACGCGATGTCGGCACCGGTGCCCCTGCGCATGCCATCGGCGATCAAGTTGCCGAACGCACTTTCACGCTTCGAGATCGAGTCGATCGCATTGATCGGCTCCGCGGCGATGCCGAGCACCCGATCGGGACCAATCCGCTGCGTCAGCGTATCCCGCCAGCGCTGAACGACCGTCACTGTCGCCGGGTCGTCGCGCATGCCCGGACCGATTGCGAAGACGTGGTCGCTGACCCGCCACGGCGCCGTGCCGTCGCGGGTGAAGGTCACCAGCACCGCCGTGCGGGCGTTCGACACGCCCTTCACCAGCAGCCGCCCCGCCCGCTCGGCCCGGCGCCCATCGTGGTCGTGCCCGCCCAGGATCGCCTGAATGCGCGGCTCCTGCTCGAGCGTAGCGACGTCTTCCGACATGAACCGGTGCGTAAGCGCGACAACCAATGCGGCACCTTCCTTTTGCAGCGTATCCACCAGCGCCGTGGTCGCCGAATCCGGATTACGGCACGCCACATACGGCGAATAGTCGCGCACGACCGTGGTACCGAGGATACCCACTTTGACGCCGCCGACTCGCACCGTATCCCACCCGCGCACCCCGGGGAACGGAGTCCCATCGGCCTCTCCGCAGTTGGCCGACAGCCACTGAAAACGCGACTCGCGAAGTCTCGCGAGGAGATTCGTGCGCGAGCCATCGAATTCATGGTTCCCCAACGTGGCGAAATCGAGCCGCGCTGCGTTGAACCCGTCGATCATTTGTGCGCCGCCATACCACTTGCCGAGCACACTCGGGCTCAGGACATCACCCGCCAGCACGAACAACACCTTGTCGCCGCTGGCCCGCTCGATCGAATCACGGAGCGCGGCCACCCGCGCCAACCCGCCGCGTCCATCGCGGAGCGTATCGGTGACGTACACGTCGTTGACCAGCAGCATCCGCACGACCTGCGTGGTGCTTGCGGACGTGGTGCTCGCAGCGGGCCCTGGCGCTCTCCGACAGGCGCTGCCGACCGCGCTGGTGGCCAGCAAGAAGCTCCCGACCACCGGGCGCAGCCACGGCGCCCATCGCACGCAAGGGGACCGGTGCATCAGGCCAGCGACTGCTTCAGGAAGGCGAGGGTACGATCCCAGGCCAACGCCGCCGCGTCGGCATGGTAGACGGCCGAGCGCGTGTCGTTGAAGAACGCGTGCCCCGCATCGTAAAAATACGTCTCACTGTGTACGCCGGTGGCGGCCACGTCCGCCATCAGCGCTTCCGCACGGGCCCGTGGGATCGACGTGTCGTGCTCGCCGAAGTGCGCCTGCACCGGCGCCCGCAACGCCGACAGATCCACCGGCACGTTCGGATTGAAGATGCCGTAGAAATCCACCACCGCGTCGATGACGTCTGGATGCGCCGTGGCGGCATACAGCGCGAGCTGACCGCCCATGCAGAAGCCGATCGTGCCGACCTTGCGCGGGGACACCGCGTCGAGTCCACGCAGATACTCGGCGCCGCCGCGCAGTGCGCTCGCCGTCTGCGGCATGTCGAGCGCCATCAGGAGGCGCTGCGCCTCGTCGGGCGTCGTCGCCTGCTCGCCACGATACAGATCGGGGGCGAGCGCCACGAACCCCGCCGCCGCGAACCGGTCGGCGAGCGCTTTGATATGATCGACGAGCCCCCACCACTCCTGCAACACCAGCAGCCCCGGGCCATGACCCGATGGCGGCAGCGAGAGGTATCCGGCGGCTGTACCACCGTTCGCGCGAAAGTCCACCATCGTACCATTCATCAGCTGCCGTCTCCGAAAAGGTGCGCCGCTCGGGGTCCTCAGAGCGACGTGTCGACGTGCTCGCCGCGAATCGCGAAAATGCGCGCGACGGCCTGTCCGATCTTGTTGTTCGGCGTGCTCGCACCCGCCGTGATGCCGACCCGCAGGGTACCGGTCATCGGCAGCCAGTCGGTGATCTCATCCTCGTGATGATGCGGGCCGACGCGGCGAATCCGCACCGCGTTCCCATCCACGTCGATCTCGTCGGGATCGGCGATGTGATACGTCGTCACCTGCTCCGCGCACAGCGCCGCGAGGGAAATCGTGTTACTGGAGTTGTACCCCCCCACGACGACCATCAGGTCGAGCGGTTCGCGCAGCAGTTCGACCACGGCATCCTGCCGGTCCTGCGTGGCACTGCAAATCGTGTCGAAGGTGCGGAAGTGCCCCGAGCGATGCGCCTCGCCATGCGCACGCGCCATCGCCTCGCCGACGGCGGCACCGATCGCCAGAGATTCGCGCGCCAACATCGTGGTCTGATTCGCCACGCCGATGCGGTCGAGATGGACCTCGGGATCGAAATGATCGGACGCGGCCCTGGCGAACTTTTCGAGAAACGCCTCGCGCGACAGCGGCGGGCGTGACGTCGGCTTGCCGGCCTTCGCCTCGATGTAATCCATCACGAGGTTGGCCTCGTCCATGTCGCGTACCACGATGTACTGCCCGCCGGCGTACTTCTCCACCTGCGATGCCGTCGCGCGCGTCTCTTCGTGGTAGTACTTGCCGTGAATGAGCGACGTGAAGCCATCGCGGGCGTACACCTCGACCCGCTTCCACACATTCAGCACGGAGCCGCAGGTCGTGTCAACCACGACGCAGCCCAGCTCACGCAGGGCCTGGAAGTCCTGCATCGTCACACCGAACGCCGGCAGGATGACCACGTCCGCCGGCGCCACCGGTGTGTAATCGAACCCCTTGCCGCTGGCAGACAGGAACACCACGCCCATCTCGCGCAGCTTCGCATTCACGTGCGGGTTGTGAATGATCTCCCCCGCCAGAAAAATGCGCTTGTCGGGGAACTTGATGCGCGTCTGGTAGGCGTAATCCACCGCGCGGTCCACGCCGTAGCAAAAGCCGAATTCCTTGGCGAGTCGCACCGTGGTCTGTCCGGCGTGCAGCGTGTAGTCGCGCGCCCGGAGCATGTCCACCAGCTGACCGGTGTAGTCGGCCGCGAGCGTATCCTGCACCTCGGCCTTGAGGCCGAAGCCTTTGCGTACGTACGTCAGGTCTGGCATGCCAGCAATCTAGCGCGTTTCCGGCGCGCTGGCCCGTGCCGATTCCACCGACATCACCCAGGGTGCCAGCAACTCCCGGGTGCTTTGCGGCAGCGGACGCTTGGCAAAGCCCTCCACGGTCACACAGACGATCACCATCGAAATCGCCGCGATCAGCGTGTGGCGGGTGGCATGGCGCACGTCGACCTGCAGGGTGAGCGAGCTCTCCCCCATGCGCGAGACGTACGTCACGAGTGCCAACTCGTCGTCGATCCGCGCGGGCGCGAAATAGTCGATCTCCAGACGGCGGCGCGGCATCCAGATCGTGGGATGGTCGAAGAGCGTGGCATACGGCAAGCCCGCCGCCCTTAACAACTCCTGCTCCGCCACTTCCACCAGCCGGGTGAACGCACTGAAGCGCATGATCGCCACGAGGTCCACATCCGCCCAGCGGACGCGCTCATGCGTGATAAAGGGTCGCGGTGCCGTCATACGCTCCGGAGCAAAACGGTGACAAACTGTCAGGAACTTCCCTCTGGCAGGATCGATCCCGGTCGTGCAACATCTGACAATGTACAAGACCATTCTCGTACCATTCGACGGCTCGGCGCTCAGCGGCCGTGCCATCCCGGTCGCCGTGGCGCTGGCCCAGCGGACCGGGGCCACCCTACAGCTGGCGCTCGTGCACGACCCCAGCGCCTACATCCCGTTCGTGCCCGGCGAAGTCGCCATTCCCGTGTACGACGCCGAGTTCGTTGGTGAGCAGCGACGGCAGGACCAGGCCGCTCTCGATAGCGCGCTGGCCGAGCTCAGGGCCCACGGAGTACACGCGACCGGCGTACTGCTTGAAGGCACGGTTATCGAGGCGCTCGCCGAGCACGCGCAGACCACCGGCGTCGACCTCACCGTGATGACCACGCACGGCCGCAGCGGCTTCGAGCGCCTGCGGCTTGGGAGTGTGGCGGGGGCCTACCTCACGCGGGCCACGGCACCGGTTTATCTGGTGCGCGGTGCGGGAAGCGATGCCGCGCCGGTGTTGCCCACCGGTACCTTGCTCTGCTCCCTCGACGGGTCCCCTTTCGCGGAAGCCATCCTGCCCCACGCGAAACGGTTCGCCGAGGCCACCGGCATGACCATGGCGCTGTTCTCGGTCGCCATTCCGCACGGGATGCCGATGGCACCGTTCGGGGCCGAAGCGTTGCTGGCCGATGACAGCGCCATTGCACTCGAAGAAGCCGGCCGCGGTGAGTATCTCACGCGGATCAGTAAGCAATGTCCGCCGGGGACGACCGTGCACGCGGTGAGCGACATGAGCGTCTCGCGGGCCATCATCGACGAAGCCACACGCCTCTCGGCTGGCACGCTGGCGATCGCCACGCATGGACGCGGTGGCTTCAAGCGGTTCGTTCTCGGGAGCGTGGCGGACGAAGTCATCCGGCACACGCACACCCCGGTCTTGGTTTATCGGCCGTCCTGATCGGCCGGGCCTTTCGTCGGCTCAGCATCGAGCCGTGCGAAGAACGCTGGCGCCAGCCACGGCGCCAGCGCATAGGTCACCATAGGCTCATAAGCCTGCTGCCGATCGATCAACCCCGCCGTGAGGAAGCCGACCGCGCCACGCCCATGCTTGGTGCCGACGACGTTCGCGACCGCGTCCATCGCGTGCCCGAGCTCATCGCCCGCGCGAATGCGCGCTGTCACGGTATCGGGCAGCGGCATCGAGAGCGAGCCCCCCAGACCTTCGAGGCCGTCGCGATCGATTGCCACCGCCCAGGCGCAACTGCGCATCCGCCCGTCGGGAAGCTCGACCACGCCCCCCTCCAATCCAATCCCCAGCTCTGCCCCGGTCGCCCGGAGCGCTGCGATGGCGCGATTGCGCGCCCCGCGCTGCGTCTCCTCGTCCCCCATCGGCTGGTCCGGCACGCCGCTCGCCACCTCAATTGACGTCAACTGCAAGGCCGGCTGCACACGCTCGAGCACGGCACGCACGGCCGCCGCCTTGACCGGGTTGCCAGATCCGACCGCGATGCGCGCGAAGGGGAAGCTCATGACTCGATTGCTCGCTGCAGAAAAACGCCGAGGACGGTTCGAAGTGGTTGCTCACAGCCACGCCGGGAAGTAATCTAGCCCTTCGGACGCCACCATACGCCCTGCTCCCTCTCCGACGCGCGGCGGGCTGACTCGCGCGAGCCCCCACCCGGACCCGTGGCCACCCGCACGAGACTTTGGCTCGACTTCGTCAACACCGACGCCGCCGCGCAACTGCCCGGGGGCGATTTGTTGCGTGACGTCGAGGCATTGCTGGTCTGGTTTCAGCACCAAGGCGCCATCGACGATGAGCGGGCGGCCGGCATCCGCCGCCGCACCGTGCTGCAACCAGCCGCCGCAGCCGCTACGCTGGTCGACGCCCGTCGTGTCCGGGCCGCGCTCCGCCTGCTCGCCGAAAAGGGGCATCTCACCGATCGCGTCCGCGATGTTGCCGTGCTGGAGATCAACCGCGTGCTGGGCCGGAGCGCCGGGACCCGCCGGCTAGATCCACGCGCGGACGGGGGGTTCATCCGGGTCTTCGTCCCGACCGGCGACGCCTTCGCCGGTCTCATGATTCCGATCGTGGAGTCGGCCGCCGATTCGCTCGTTGACGAGGAGTTGGGACGCATCCGTCGCTGCGCCGATCCGCGGTGCCATCGGGTGTTCTTCGACGGCACCAAGAACGGGCAGCGACGCTGGTGTGACATGGGCACCTGCGGCAACCGCGCCAAGGCCGCCCGCCATCGTGCGCGCTCCGTAAAGCGCCGTTGAGTCTCCCGGTCGGCGCTTACGCGCCGACGATAGCCGTCACCTGAGGGGTGACCACGGCGCGCACCACCGATTCCTTCAGATAGCCCATCTCCACCGCGTAGTTCGCCAGCTTGCGTTGCAACAAACGCCGGCCGCGAAACAACCGCGACTTCACCGTGCCCTCGGGCACGCCAAGCGCCGTCGCGATTTCGGCATACCGCAAGCCCTGCAAATCGCTCAACACCACCGCCGAACGGTACTCCTCGGGCAGCGAGCGGATCGCTCGAGTGATCTCGTCGTCGAGGAACGAATCGTAGAAGCGTCCTTCGGGATCGGCCTCACCCACCGCCTCGAACAGGGCCCAGCCCTCCGTATCCTCGGGCTGCTGCACCTCTCGCGCATCGATGCGGCGCTTGCGGCTCACGAACACATGGTACAAGATCGTGAACAGCCACGCGCGGATGTTGGTGCCGAGATGGTACTGCTCCCAGCGCTCCAGGGCGCGAAGCAGCGTGTCAGATACAAGATCCTCCGCGTCATCGCGCGAACGCGCCAACTTGAGGGCGAACGAGTACAACGCATCAAGATGGACGAGCGCCTCACGTTCGAACTGCGCCCTTCGCGCGTCCCGTGTGCCGCTCCGGTCCGCGGCGTCGCTCGCGTCACGCGGGACGGTCGCCTGCTGCACTGCCTCGTTCTCCATGCTCACCATGATCCCTCTCCCTTACACTGCGCGCTGCGCAGCAGTCGCCGTCTCTTTGCCGTTGGAGGAACCGACATGCT
>CANGXK010000056.1 GCA_947457715.1 Gemmatimonadota bacterium | reverse complement strand
GTCGAGGCGCTGGCGGCCGAGTATCGCGCAGCGCACGATGATTACAGTGCGATCCTGGTGCAGGCGCTGGCCGATCGTCTGGCCGAAGCATTCGCCGAGCACCTGCACGAGCGCGTGCGACGCGAGTTCTGGGGATACGCCACCGACGAGTCGCTCGACACCGACGGGCTGATCAAAGAGCGGTATCAGGGCATCCGGCCAGCACCGGGATATCCAGCCTGCCCCGACCATGCCGAAAAGGACACCCTCTTCTCGCTGCTCGACGTGCCGGCGCGCGCGGGCATCACGCTGACCGAGAGCTTCGCCATGTACCCCGCCGCGTCGGTGAGTGGCTGGTACTTCTGGCGGCCGGAGAGCAAGTACTTCGGTGTCGGCCCAACGCTGCCGGACCAGCAGGAGTCGTACGCCGCTCGCACCGGCCGGTAAGCGGCGCACGCTCACGCCGCCGACTCACGCCGCCGACTCACGCCATCCTGATTCGTCGGCTGAGTTTCATCGTAGGCGCTTCGACGAGGCGGAACATGACGTAGGAGAAGAGGATGCTTCCGAGCAGCCCGGCAACGAGTCCGAGCAACGGAAACATGCCGGCCGACACCGGCTTCGCCAGCATCAGCGTCACGGCCGACGCGCGACCGATGATGCTCGCATGGTAGAGATAGAGGCTGTACGAGATGCGCCCGAGAAACTGCAACGGGCGAACGTCGAGCAGCTGATTGAACCGCTCTGAGCGAATCGAGACAGAGCACGTCGTGAATGCTGCGAGCAGGACTGCCGTTTCCACGAACGCGTGATCCGCCATCCGCGCGGCGATGATCCCACCGGCAACAATCGAAAGCGTCGTTGCCGAGATCTTGTTCGCGGCATAGAGATACGCCGAGATACCGAGCGCAAACTGGTAAATCCGAATGAGCGCTAACCCCTCGTTCGGCCCTGCGACAAGGCCGCTCCGAATGGCAAGCGAGATGGCGACGAGAGCCAGACCGACAATGGAGAGGAGCAACGTGGGCGGGATGCTGCGCTTGACAGCGTTCGCATGCGACACGACGAGCAACCCGACCAGCAAGAGATAAAACTGCACCTCGAAGCAGAGTGTCCAGAACACGTCCGAAATCTGCCTGATTTGCAGAAGGCCCTGGATGTACGCCAGGTGCGCCAGGATGTCGGCCAGACTCGGGAAGGGATACTGGTCCCCCAGAAAACGCACCCCTGCCCAACCAAGCGCAAGTTCGATGGCAATGGCGGCCCAGTAGGAAGGATCAAGCCGAACCGATCGTCTGGCCACAAAGCGAAGCAGGTAGCCGACACTCCAGGAGCCAGAGGCGACGCTCATGGAGATGACAAAGCCGCTCAGCACAAAGAAGGCATCGACGCCAAGAAGCCCGTTGAGAAAGACAACGTCGAGCATCCTCGGCACTCCAGCCGCGTGTCGGAGCGCTTGCGGCACATGGTAGAGCACGACCGCCATCGCGGCGACACCTCGCAGTGCGTCGACGGCGAGCAGTCGATGACCCACGCGTCCGCCATCTCCATTCATGGTGGGAGTCATCGCCAGGAGCGGAACGCTCGTTTCCCGAACGGCATTCGAGGAGGAAGCAGGGCCCGAGGCGGCGCTCACGACGTCACCGACCCGGGAGAACGGCGGCGTACACGGCTTCATGCGCACGAATCCATCGGGCGATGGAGTAATCCTCTTTGACACGCCTCTGCGCCGCATTCGCCAGCGCCAGCGCGGCGGGCTGATCGACCATGAGCCGCTCGAAGGACTGCTGTAGACCCGCAGGATCGCCCGGTCGGCACAACAGGCCAACGTGCTGGTCGATGATATCCGGGACGCCACCCACCGCCGTCGCCACGATCGGCACGCCAGCCCACATCGCCTCCAGTAATACCATCGGTGTGCCCTCACTGCGCGAGGTGAGCGCGAGGATGTCGAACGCCGCGAGATAACGGCTGGCCTGCGGGCGCATGCCGGTGAAGTGCAGTCGATGCGCAATGTTCCGCTCACCGGCGAGGGCGCGCATCTGCTCATGCAGCGGACCGTCGCCGACGAATACCCCGTGCACCCGGTCGTCGGCGAGAGCCAGTGCCTCCACGAACAGATCGGGCCCCTTCTCAAATGACAGACGGCCCACCCATCCCACCAGCACGGCGTCGGCGGGCAGCGAGAGCGCCGCGCGACTCGCCACGCGATCGAGGGCCGACGCGTTCGGTGCCACCGCATTGCGCAACAGGTGCGCCGTCCCCCCACCACCCGCTCGCCGCAGCTGCATGGCAATCGGCGCTGAGACCGCGATGGCCGCATTCGCCCGAACGGCGGCACGGACCTGCAACCACTCGTACGCGCGCCTGCGCCAGCTCCCGCCGACGAAGCCGTGCAGTGTCGTCACATGGGCGCGATTCATCGATCGGGCGATACCACCATCCACGACATCGGGTCGATAGCCATGCGTGTGCAGCACCTCCACATCGTTGGCCCGCATTAACCGCGCAATCGCACCACGCTCGGCGCGATACTCCCGCGTGCCAACCACGATGCGATGCACCGGAACCTGTGCGTCTTCCAGCGCCTCCACGAACGGGTGCGCCGAGGCGTCGGCGGGGTCCAGTACCGCCGCGACCTGCGCGACGTGGCCGTTGGCGCGAAGCCCGGTCGTCAGCTGAATAACCACCGACTCGAGCCCGCCGGCCCGCGCCGGCGCCACCACGTGCAGGACGCGAACCGTCACGCCGACACCGGCCGCTGCGTCGGCTCCCACATCGCGCTCTTCTCGTTGCGAAGGAGATGCAGCCAGGCCATCCATCCGGCCACGATGCTGATGAAGACGTAGCCAAGCAGCGCCAGAATACGCGGCAATCGTCGATCATCTGGCCAGAGGATCACCAACTGGGCAACCACCAGTCCGAGGAGCATCCCGAAGGACAGGAGCAGGGCCCACGGCGCGGAACGCATCACCAGCAGCGGCCCCACCAGCCAGCCCAGCAGCGACGGGAACAGCAGCCAGCGTACCAGCTTGTGCGACACCAGCATGAACGCATAGCTCCCGTACGTGAACGGGTTCATCATGCCGCGCAGATACACCAGCGTGTCGAGACCACGACCCATCGTTCGGCTCTTTCGGCGCAGCTCGGCCTTGAGCGTGGGCGTGCGCGGGACGAGACAGGTGGCCTCGTCGACCGACACCGCACGGTAACCGTGCGCCCGGGCGACACTGGCGGCGGCGAAATCGCGCGCCAGCTCGGTGGGCAACTGCACCTGCTGCAGATGTCGGCGATTGGCATAGAAGCAGCCGCTCGCCCCCACGATGCTGTGCACCTGCGTCTCGAGCCCCCGCAGTGTCATCTCGAGCCCGACGTACGACGACTCGGTCGTGTTGCCCTCGCGCGCCTCGTCGCCGATACTGACATCACGCCCCGATGCGAGTCCAACCGCCGGATCGAGCAGTGCCCGGATCAGTGGCTTCAGCGAATCGCGCGGAATCAGGATGGAGGCATCGATGGACACCACGATGTCGCCGCGCAGCATGGTGCCGGCCGCGTTTTCACCGGCCGGCTTGCCGCTGCGCTCGGGCATCCGCAACAAGCGCACACGGGGGTCACCGTAGTTGAGCACGAGATCATCCGTGCCATCACTCGACGCGTCAGACACCACGAGCACGTTGAGCCGATCGGCCGGATAGTCGGTGTGGAGCGCGTGCTCCAAGGTGCGACGCAACCGGCGTTCCTCGTTGTAGGCCACGATCAAGATGCTGATTTCCGGCCAGTCCTCAGGCGCCGGTGGCAGTCTGTATGCCGGACGAAAGCGCGACCACAGCCACACGATGCCGGGATACACGAGGAACGCGTACCCGCCCAAGGCGATGGGCGCCACGATCAAAGTCCAACCAGGAATCTCCAGCACTCAGCGACCTCGGATCCAGCGTGAAAGTTCGGCAACGAACGGCATCGGGTCGCGCCAGCGAAACACCTCGGGATGATCGCTCCAGCGGTGGTCGGCCAGCGCGCGGAGCGCCGCCATGCCGCCAACCGCGAGGTCCGGCGGTCCATGCAATTGCCCGCGCGTCCGCCGCAGCAGCGCCAGCGCGTGATCGACTTCTCCGAGTTCCCAGAAGCTGCGCACCCCCACGCCGCTACCGCGAGCTGGCGTAATGGGCAGCCCCAGCGTCATTTCCACCAACGCCGAGGGGAAGTCGACACCGGCATCGATCGCCAGTTGCAGCGATCCCCACAGCCGGGCATTGATTTCCATCAGCACGTACTCGCCGGTGCGGGCGTCCTGCTTGAATTCGATCATTGCCGGTCCAGCGTACCCCAATGTGTCGAGCAACCGCTCGCATGAACCGAGCAGGGTGCGCGGCGGCTCGATGGCTTCGCGGTACGTGCTTACCCCACCGGCGGGCGGCTTCTCACGAAGACGACGATGCGCGAACTGCAGATCCGTCCGCCCCTGCTGACGCAGCAGGAAAACCCCCACCCCATCGCCGAAGGTGCGCTCCTGCACAAGCAGCGGGAACGCCTCCTCAGGATACTGTGCCAGCGTGTCGGCCAGTCGCGTTGGATCGGCGACGAAGCGCACGCTGAGACCCGTCACTCGGCCGTTCACGACCACCACCGACTTGGCTGGCTTCACGACCACGGCGCCGTGCACGGATGCCACCGCATTGCCGGCAGTCGCTCGCGACTCCAGGACGTACTGCCTCGGGACACGAATGCCACACCGCCGAGCCACGTCGAGGAGCGCCGCCTTGTCGCTGGCGCGCGCATACGCCTCGGCCGATGGGCCCGCGACCCTCGCGCCGACAGCAGCATCTGCTCCCAGCAGAGCGCGTGATGCGGCGTCGGTGACCGGTAAGACCACATCAACGCCCTCGCGGCAGACGATATCGCTCACCACCTGTATGAACCGCGTCGGACTGGTAATGGCTGTCCCCGGGAGGGTAAAGTGCGCCGAGACTGCACGCGACGCCCCCGCGAGCCCACGAGATGCGCCGATCGTGAGCACACGCCAGCCCCGCCGACCGAGAGCCCGAGCGGCGGCCAGCGCTGCGCGCTGTTCAGGGTCGGTCAGAAGAATCGTCGTCACGGCACGAGGGAAAGCGGTCGGGTCTGAGTGGCACGATGAAGCACACCGTAGCAACGACGCACAGCCTCCTGAGGTGGCAACGCGGACGTCCATCGGGAGATGCGCTCTCGTGTGGCTCGATGATTGCCAAGCATTACGGACGCGCCGCCATTCCCCAGACTGCGCGCTCTTCCACCCAGATGCCACGTGCCTTCGTTTCGTCGTCTCCCTCCTGTCTATGCCGCAGTGCACACCAGTGCGCTTTGGCGGGCTGCTCGCGCGCACGCAGGATCGGCGCCGATGACGGCGGCGGCCCATCGGCTGGCTGTGGCCTATCCCAGTCGCGATATCACGCTCACCGATAGCGGGACGTCCGCGCTGATACTCGCATTGCTGCGCACGCGCCCAACCGACGATCGGCGACCGTGCATCGCCCTTCCTGCCTATGCCTGCCCGGACATCGGGACGGCCGCGATTGGTGCCGGATACCGGATCATGCTGTACGATGTCGTGCCGGATTCGCTCGAACCGGATCTGGAATCGCTCCGGCGCTGCCTCACGGCAGGCGCCACCCACGTACTCGCCGTGCATCTGTTCGGCCGTCTGGTGAATGTGGCGCAGGTCGAGCACGAGGCTGCTCCGTTTGGCGCGGTGGTGATCGAGGATGCGGCCCAACATGCCGGCGGGTCTCGCGACGGAGTGCGTGGCGGTGCGTTATCCACTTGGTCGATTCTCAGTTTTGGTCGTGGCAAGGGGCTGAACGCCGGCGGTGGAGGCGCGCTGCTTCGCGTGCGCAACAACGCTCCGGCCCCTCCCGTGCTCGACCTGCCTAGCGTCGCCGCCTCGCTCAGCGTGCTGGCGAAAGCGACCCTCACGGAGCTGCTGTCGGCACCGTGGATCTATTGGCTTCCCCAGGCCATTCCCGCTCTTCGACTCGGCGAGACGGTCTACCACGTGCCGTCCACTCCGCGGTCAAT
This sequence comes from Gemmatimonadota bacterium, assembly GCA_947457715.1. The sequence goes on along the minus strand of CANGXK010000056.1, from coordinate 4,112 downwards.
GACGATCGCCTCAGCCTCGCTCCTCGTTGAGGCGCTCGATCGAGAGACGGCAGCACTGGGAGAGCGGCGACAACATGAGCAACACTACCAGCAAGCGCTACGCCACCGCGCCGGGCTGATGCTTCGGGCTCCCGATACAGGAGTGCTGTCGGGAGCGCTGCGGTTTCCGGTGCGCATTCGTCCAACGGTGGGTATCGCGCTCGCTTCACTCGGCGTCGTGCGTTCGTATCCGCGCATTCTTTCCGAGTACGGCGCACTTGCCGCGCACATCGAGGCGTTGCCGCATGCGCTGACCGGAGCCACAGAGCTCGCCGCAACGCTGCATACACTTCCGACACATGCCCGCGTACAGGTGGACGACATGGAGAAAATGGTACAGCAGTTATCGAGGTCGTGATGGCCCCAGCCAGACTACTCAGCGCGGCATCGTCCGACCGGCAACCAAGTGAAAAAGTGCCGCGCGAGCGGCCACGCAACTGTCTTTTCCACATGGCGTGCTCGCCGTAATCAATTCCGAAGGTGGGCCACGCATGACGAACGCGATCAGTTCCAGCAGCTTGGCCTTGAGCGGACTGGACGTTACGGATCCGGCAACACGATACCAAGACCACACCAGCCGTACCCCCGACGGTGTGCGGACGACGGCTTCACGCACGATTCGCAGATTCTCGTCGAGCGGACCGGCCATCCACTCGGAAATCGTCTGTTGCGGCGCTGCGATTCGATTTTCCGAACTCACGAGCTCGGCATCTTGTGACTGGGTGCCGTACACCAAACGGTCGACCTGAACGCTGTCGCTGCCGTGCGCGTACACGGCGGCCTCCCGATCGGAGGCCCCGTGATAGGCCGGTGACCAGCGCATGGTGTTGGAGGTGTCCGGAGCAAGCGGTGCCCGGACCCACGAGGCATCGCCGGCGATGCCGGCGGTATAGCCTGACGTGACCGCCGCCTTGGGGACCGCGCCCCATCCAAAATACAGCAGCGGTCCGAGCAGCGACGCGAGCGACGCGACGATCAATCGCGTCCGCGGTGCCGCACCGGCGCCAGGGAGCTCTCTCGTGAGGAGTGCTGAGGACGGATCACCGGTGAGGAGAGCCACATCCGGCATCCGCCGACCAAGCGCAGCGTCATAGCGCTCGATGCGACGGGTCAGCAAGAAGAACCAGATCATCGCCACGGAGAAGATGACCCAGCCGTACGTCGCGTGCTCGTTCATGAGCGGCGACTGCATCTTGGTACGGAATCCAATCACGACAAGCCCGAACACCCGAAGCCAGTTCCCAACGATCGCGAGTGATACGGCGACGACGATCGCCAGGACTTTGGCCTTCGTGTGCTTGAGGGTCATCTGGCCCAACACGACCGAGATCGTGAGAGCGGTCATGAAGTAGCTGAGCCCGGAACACGACTGTGCGACCTCGATCGTGCCAAAGGGAAATCGAATGAAATTTCCCTCAACCACGGCTTGGACCGGCGTGACCGCGACGAGCACGCCATTGGCGACAGCGGTCATCCGCTGGAGCGGGCCAGTGAGGAGCTCCCAGACTGGCACGGCCAGAAGGAAGATCAGCGCACTGGGAAGCACGCGTCGCAATGCGCTCCGGCCCCATACTACTCCAACCCACACGAGCAGGATGAGGGGTAGAATGCCGAGATGCAGCACCTGCACATTGATGACCGTGGCGGCGAGCCAACCGAGCGACAGGGCGGCGCCGAAGGCCGTCAGTCCCACATCGACATCGGCACGTTCATACTCCAGTCTGTGCCGTTCCTGCCAAAGGAGCCACAAACAGAAGGCGGCCGCGAGCAGGCCGTAGCTTCGGTTGTCTCTCCAGACATGCAGAAAGCGCTGCCAGCTCGTGGCGTACCCCAGCAGCAGAACGGCCAGCGCAAAGCGGGTGACCGCTTTCGGTGGACTGAAGGGACTCGTTGAATCGATGCGGCTGTCGTGCAAGAAGGCGGTCACGATCGTCGGTTGTATTCGGTGTCCACGCGGGTCTGCATACGCGAATCGGCGTCGGCGCTTGAGCTCCACGTCGTGCGCCGCGGACAGGTGGACGATGAATCGTATCAGACGCACGTCACATGAAGGATGTGCACATCCCCTCAGCGACCGGAGTCACCGAGGGGAATGAAGCGCAGTGTTCCGACCGTGCGACCTGGGGCAGATCTCTTGCGATCCAGCCCTGACTACGCGTGGCTCTGCGACGTGCGGCGAGCGAAGAAGACCAAGGCGAAGAGTGCGGTACTGACGAGGAGCATATTGGGCGGCTCCGGAAGACGCACGATCACGACCTGATTATTCGAGTTGAAGAGGCCTTGCTCATCGACCGAGAGCAGCACGCGGAACTGCTGGCCGTCAAATCCACCGGCGACGGCAGCAGCGGAGGCCGTGACATAACTGTCGGCCCCAACTGTGAGGGTCGGAAGGCCCGGGTTGCCACTACCGACGGGCACGAACAGGCTCCAAATGGCCTGATGCACGTTCTGCCAGTTGGTGCCATTGACGTCGAACTGCTGCGTGAGCCACGCAGCCTGCTGGAGCTTTGGGAGCGACACGCCGTTGCCAGCGGTCGGCGCGAACTTAGCGACCAGACCCGCGTTCGTCGATGCGGCGCCGAGCGTGAGCACGTTCACCCTGGAATCGGAAAGGCCGCTCAGCCAATCGATGCAGTAGATGTCGAACTCGCTGCTCGTCATGGCCGACGCCAGATCCATATTCGAGTACCCGGCGCGATACGGTCCGACGGTGGCACCAGCCAGCTGACCGCCAAAATCGCTGGGCGTCGAGCCACGGAAATCGAGCCAGCCCTGCGTGTCGAACTGCGTCGGCTGGGCGCTGGCAACGACCGGCATAGAAACAATCGCCGCAACGCAAAGGGGAAGGAGGATACGCATTGGACTGATGGATTGAGGTGACGGACGCACGTACCGATCAACTACGTACCCTCGCAATTGGCGTGCCAACCGAGCGTACCAACGACGGCCTTCCATGCGGGGCTGCCCCCATGCGCTGACCGGGCTTACGCAAACACCTTCGGACGGAAGCCAGCTGCAGCATTCACGACGCCTGATGGATTCCTGCCACAGGACGGCACCCATACGCGAGTCACCGATGAGGCCAACCGTCCATGCGATTCGCTATCCCGGCATACGGTCCGGCGCTCGATCATGCACCATGCCGCGCGGCACCGGACAACCATCGCAACTTGCGCGCCCAGTACGCCCCACCGGCACTCCGGATCAGCCGCCGTGCAAGCAGACTGTGGCGCAAGACCGCAACCGTGACCTCCACACCGTAGCCGAGTGTAGTTGGTACAAGCCGCCGAGGATAGAAGATCGCGCTCCGATAAGGGCGCTGCGCCATCCGCCAATTGGCATGCCACGGCATGTCCGTAATGCAGTCGACAATCGTAGACTCGTGCGACGCGGACTCCCGTCGAAGCAGTTCGAGCAGCAGCATGTTGCCTGGTCCGACGGCCGAGAACGCCTCGTTGTACGCGATCTTGAGCAACGTCAGGGTGCGGCCCACTCTGACGGCCAGATGCGCCGCGAGCACGGTGTCGTGGACCCGCAGCAGGTGGATCTCCAGATGGCCACTCGCCTTCAGCCCGGCGGCCAGCTCGCGATAGTACGCCAGGTCGCGCCCGTTGCTCGCGATCGCGGTGCCCTCGCGCCCCTTCCAGCCGGCCGCCTCGAGCGCGAAGACCGACTCGATATGCGCCGACGTACAATCCTCGGCGCGAACGAATTGCGCTTCGACTTCACCGAGTTGCTGCAGGCGCACCGCCTGCTTCCGCAAGTTCTTCCGGAAGTTGCCGGAGAGCGACGCGTGCAATTCCCCGACTTCATGTGGGACATGCAATAGTGAGCCGCTACTGGCCGCACGTTCGAGCCGGCGGTACGCCGTCTGACCCATCGGGGCCCGCAGAACGGGCGAGGTCGGACTCAGTCGCGGAAAGACCACCGAGAAGAGCCGCGGTTCCGTCGCGAAGAGAAACGCCAGCATCTTTTCAGGCAGATCCGGCGAAGCCAGCGGATCGATCAGGGCATCCACAGGGTGCGCCTCGACATCACCGACTGCGTGCGCATTGATGTATCGCAAGCGCCAT
>CANGXK010000055.1 GCA_947457715.1 Gemmatimonadota bacterium | reverse complement strand
CACACTACCGCGCTGTAAGCCCCGCAGCGGACGCATCGGCCCTTCGGGGTACACATCGCCCTGCACGAAGCCATCATCGAGCGGATCCGTATAGATCAGCACCGCCACCGCCCCACGCTTTTCGGCCTCTCGCGACTTGATGCCGCGGAAACTCCGCCCATACCGCGCCAGCACCACCTTGCCCTTCACCGACACGCCCATCGAATCGAGCGTGGCGTAGTCCTCGATCAGACCGAAGTTCACGAACACCAGTTCGCCTTCACCCACGCCCGCGCCCCCGTAGCCGTTCACCGGGAGATACTGCGGCAGCATCGTGGAGGGATCGCTCGGGATGCCCGGCTCCTGCAGATCGAGCACCATTGTGTCGCGACCCATACGCGTAATCTTCACGCCGGTGGCGTGTGGCAGATACACGTCGTAGCTGCGCAACTCGGTCTCGAGCCCCATCGCCTTCATCTGGGCGATCACGTAGTCGGCGGTGCGCTTCTGGGCCGGCGTGCCGGCCACGTGCGGCTCCTTCGACAGTGCGGCGGAGTGCGTCCGCGCCCGCGTGGCCTGTGGCGCCTGAATGGCCTCCTGCTCGAGGCGCCGTTGCGTCGCCGCCGCACTCGGCGAATAGCCGGGCATCGTCGTGGGGCTCTGCGCCGACAACACCGAGGGGACGAGCGCCGATGACAGCGGCGCGGCAAGCGCGAGGGCACTGGTCATCGCCAGCGCCGTGGTGCGGGAAACGGACACGACATGAACTCCGGTGGGGTGGAAACCATCCAGACGAAACGCTGTCGTAACTTACCCCGCTTCGTACGCTTCGGCGGCGCGCCTCAGCGCCTGCTGCAGCAGCGCTTCGCGATCGCCATCGTCGGGCAGGGCCGCACTGAGCACCGCAAACTGACGCTGCATTTCGTCCTCGAGCTGCAGCGCCGTCGGCGACTGAACGCCGAGCACCGCCAGCGAGATCTCGGCCACGTCGCGCAACTGCCGTACCGTTTCCTCGTTCAGCGCCGCGAGCGACGGTGGCACCGGTTTGGCAATCACCCGCTCGCGCCGACGCCTTGGCGTTTCGAACAGGGCACGCATCGGCGCGAAGGTGACCACGAACGACCCCGGTGTGTGCTCGGCGTAGCCGGTGATCACGTTCCGCTGCCGCAACGACGGCAGCAGCTTCACGATCGCCTCCCGCACCGGTGAGTAACCGTCCACGCTGTTGTTCCCACGACCGGTGATGACCAGCGCCTCATCGACGCCCAGCACCTGCTGCTGCCGAAGCCAGGAGTCGGCCAGCGTCGCGGCCTGCGAGGCGGTGGGCTGCAGTCCACGCAGGTTCAACGTCCGAGCGCCGAAACGCAGCGCATCGAAGGCGCGGTCGATGCCCATGACACTCCCACCTACCGTCGGCGCAGCACGTCGGTGAGCACGCGACCGTCCACCCGTTCGGTCGGCTCAATGCCCAGCATGGCAGCCAGCGTCGGCGCAACATCGATCGAGTAGATCGGCGAGGTGTACCGCCCCGGCTTCACCATCGGCCCCATGAACAGCACCGGAATGCGCGCATCGAGGTCGTGGGGACTGCCATGCGCCGCGTAGCGCGTCGTGTACCAGTAGTACCCGGGCTTGAAGGACACCGTGAGCTCGGCCTGAAAGTCGAGGGGGATCGAGTGGAGCCAGCGACGGGCCAGCACATCGCCCTTGGCGGCGAGGCCGGCCAGCGAAGGCACGCGGTCGACGCGCAGCATACCTGGCAGCGCGAGCAGCTGGCTACGAAGCGCGGTGACGACCGAGTCGGCATTCACCCGCTTTGCCGCCAGTCGGCGACGATCGAGCGAGACGATACCGGCCTGCAGCATCAGCGCGTCCCCTTCCACACCACGAGCAGCCAGACTGCTGCGCGCCGCGTCGATGATCGGCTGCGGGTTCACGCGGCCGCGGTTCGGGTCAGTGCCGGTGAACGCGGCCTCGGGATACGGCGATACGCCATGGTCTGCGCCAAGCGCAAAGACGATGCGCGTCGAGTCGCGCAGCTTATACAACGAATCGATGAGCCGGCCGAGTGCGCGATCCACCCGCAGGACCTGATCGTGGAGCTCGCGGGAATCGGGACCGTACTTGTGGCCGATGGCGTCGGTAGTCGACAAGGAGACGGCCAACACGTCGGTCGTCGGTCCTTTGCCGAGCTCCATGGCATTCACGCCGGCCAGCGCCATCTCGACCGTAACATCGTCCATCCACGGAAAATCCGTGAAGTTGGTCCCGGCGGCACGCAGCTCCGTGTCGAGCTTGTGCGGGAACACGTAGCCCTTCCCCTGACTTTCGATCGCGACGGAGTCCCTCTCCGGATACTGCGACGCCGGGAGCAACAGATCCCAGTCCGCCCCGAGATATGGCTTCAGGAAGTTTCGGGCGTTGAACTGCTGCACCCACGCGGGAATCGTGTCGGCGTAATAGCGGCTGGTCGTGAAACGCCCCTCGAGTGAATACCAGTACACCTGCTGCTTGGCACGACCCACTGGCAGGATCGCGCCGCGATCCTTGCGCGATACCGACAGCGCTCGCGCAAACTGGTCGCGGGAGCGCATCCAGTCGAAGAGCGCCGACCCGCGGAAGCGATACGGGGAGGCACCGCCACCGCGCCCGAACAGCAGAGGCGACTGCGGGTCGGCGACGCCGATTTCGTTCAGCACGACGCCGGTGTGCGAGGGATGACGTCCCGACCAGAGCGTCGCATGTCCCGGCGCGGTTTCGGTCGTCGCGTGATCGTGTGAAGCGTTGGTGAAGAATGCGCCCTGCTTGAGCAGACGGGCCAGCCCACCGGTGAACTGCGACGACCACTTGTCGAGGTAGTCTGGGCGCAGCTGGTCGATGGTGATTTGGACGACGAGTGTCGGCGGAGCGCCTGACGCAGACTGGGCAGAGAGCGGTGCGACTCTGGGCGCCGCAAGCAGCATCGACGCGACGAGGGCGGATGCGCGGAGTGACGGGCAGGAAGGGTGCATACCGAAAGCTATTCGCCGGAGCACGCAGGCGCTGCACCTTCGCGAGGCGGAGTCGCGAAGCGCATCGCAGCATCGTGACAGCACCCCCAGCGGCCCTGTCCGGCCTCGAGCACGTCGCCGGATCGACGTGCCAGGACAGGGGCAACACCGCCGGTGATCGAACCACGCGAGGTCGGTGTGCTTCGCGGATGACGACACGCGAACGCACCGCGTGAATCTCCCGCACCGTTCACGGAGGCACGTGAAGGCAGCGAAAATATTGCGCATGCGGCGCGAATGCACTAGGGCACGCGAAAAGTTCACCCCGGAGACGCGGGCCTTTGCGGCGTACGATCGCGCATCGCGTCCGCCACTGCCCGATCGTGTGCCGACGGCGACGCCTCGAGTCCCGCGATCACGCCATGCGCATCGGCGGCGCTGCGGTTCTGACTCAACTTGAACTTGCCCTCGAGCGACGTGATCTCGATCTCGACGCCGACCGTGGCCCGGGCGAGCTGCTCGAGATAGTCGAGCGGCGCGTCGTGCATCGCCCATGGATGCGACTGCGACGCCTCGTGCCGGTCGGTGAGCCGGTCAAGATGCGCCATCAGGAAGTCGCGATCGTCGATGAAGCGCAGCACACCAGTGGCGTGCACGGCGATGTAGTTCCAGGTCGGCACGACCTTGCCATGCTCCTGCTTCGACGGATACCACGAGGGGGTCACGTACGCGTCGGGACCGCTGAAGATCACGAGCGCCGACTCGCCACTCGCCGCCAGCTCGTGATGGGGATTGGCCCGTGCGATATGTCCCTGCAGCACGCCGAAGGGGCCTTGCTCCCGGTCGAGCAGCAGGGGCAGGTGCGTGGCGAAGAACCCATGCGTCCCCGACGCCGTGACCAATGCGCCGAGCGGATGGCGCTCGATGAACCCGTGCAGCGCGTCGCGGTCCGACTCGGCGAAGGAACGCGGGATGTACATGACCGCCTACGCCCCCATGACCGATTCCAGGATCGCAAGCCCCTCGGCGAGTTCGGCCTTGGTAATCACCAGCGGCGGCAGGAAGCGCAGTGTGTGCTCGCCGGCGCTGACCAGCAGCAGCCCCTTTTCGAACGCGCGGCCGATGATCGCCGCCGCGGGCTCATGCACATCCATGCCCCACATGAGTCCCTTGCCGCGGATCGCGCGGACCTGGCCGGTGCGATCGGCGATCCCTTGCAACTGCTCCCCGAACCACGCGCCGGTCTCGCGCACGTGCTGCAGCAGCGCCGGGTCGGACAACCGCTGCACGACATGGTGCGCCACGTGCGCCAGCAGCGGACCGCCGCCGAAGGTGGTGCCGTGATCACCCGGCTGCATCGCGCGCGCCACGGCGCCGTTCACCAGACTCGCGCCGATCGGCAGGCCGTTGGCCAGCGGCTTCGCGATGGTGAGCATGTCGGGCACGACACCGATCTGCTCATGCGCGAAGAACGTCCCCGTCCGTCCGAGACCGCACTGAATCTCGTCGAGAATGAGCAGCACGTTCCGCTCACGCGTAAGCGCGCGCAGACCGCGCAGGAACTCGGGGTCGACCACGCGCACACCGCCTTCGCCCTGAATGGGCTCGACGATCACCGCCGCCGTCTTCTCGGGGTGCAACGCCAGGGCGAGTTCGTCCAGGTCGCGCTCCACGATCGTTACACCACCCATGAGGGGACGGAACGGCAGGCGATAGGCCGGACGGTCAGTGGCCGCCAGCGTGCCCGGCATGCGGCCGTGGAACGAGCCGCGTACCGCGATGATATGGTGCTTGTGCGTGAAGCCCTGCGTGCCGCCCCAGCGACGTGCGAACTTGAAGGCGCCTTCGTTGGCCTCAGCCCCCGAGTTCGCAAAGAACACGCTGCTGGCGAACGAGTGATCGACGAACCACTGCGCCAGCGCCTCACCCGGCGCCGTGCGGTACAGGTTCGACGTGTGAATGAGTCCCGTGGCCATCGACTCCTGCATCGCGTTCATGACGCCCGGATCGTTATGTCCAAGTGACGTGACGGCAATACCGGCCACGAGGTCGAGATACTTCTTGCCGTGCTCGTCGAACATGTAGACGCCGTCGCCTCGCACGAACAGCGGTGCCTGTCGCTTGTACGTGCCCAGGATCGCAGGCAGTGCCGAAAGCGGCGCCGACGGTTCGGCGGCCGGAGTGGCCGTGAACGCGGTGGTCGGAGCGGGCGAAGGCATCGTCGAAGTCATGGCAGCTACCTGGTAGAGACGGCATCCGTTGCGTCCACGCGCGCAACGATCGCGGTTCCCGCCTCGGGAACAGTGAGTGCGGCGAGATCGCCAATCCGCACTCGGCGTACACCACCGGCCAGCGCCTGCGCGCAGGCATCGAGCTTGGCGGCCATGCCGCCGCCTGCCACACCACTGGCGACCAGCGCCTTCGCCTCGTCGAGCGAGAGGCGCAGCACGAGCGCCTTGTCGCCGTCGAGCACACCCGGCACGTCGGCCATCAGAAACAGTTCATCGGCGCCGAGCGCCGCCGCGATCGCTGCCGCGGCGTCATCTCCGTTCACGTTGTACGCACCAGCCCCGCTCTCCGCTTCACGCGCCGCCACCGGCGAGATCACCGGCAGAAAGCCCGCCGCGAGGAGCGCGCGCACCAGCCGCGGATCAACCTCCGCCGGCGTGCCGGAGTGCCCGAACGTGGCCACGTCGATCGGCACCGCACGCAGCAGCGCTGCGTCTTCACCGGAAATGCCCACCGCCGGCGCACCGGCCGCCACCAGTGCCGACACCATCTGCTTGTTGGCCAGCCCCGACAACACCATGCGCACCAATTCGAGCGCCGTATCGGTCGTCACGCGCCGACCACCAACGAACACCGGCTCCTCACCACGCAACCGCTGCAACGCGCTGATCTGATCGCCACCGCCATGCACGACCACCACGGCGCCGCCGGTGGCGCCCCACAACGCCGCGAGGGCCGCCGGCAACGCAGGATCGTTTTGAGTGCGGCCACCGAGTTTGACGACAAACATTTCGTTTATGACTGCGAAGTAGAGGGTAGGGAGTACGGGGTATGGAGACTGATTGCGAAATACGGAGTCCGGTGTTGGATGCGGGACTAGTTCCCCACCCGCTACTCCCTACCCCGTACCCCGCCGTTATCGCGGAAGCCCCGCAGTCTCGTCGAGTCCGAGCATCAGGTTCGCATTCTGGATCGCCTGACCCGCCGCGCCCTTCACCAGGTTGTCGATCGCGCTGAACACCAGCAGCGTCGGCGTACGCACGCCGCTGGGAATCCGGGCGCCGATGCGCACCACGTTGCGGTGCTGTACGTCGGCCAGCGCGGGGAGATCGGCCGTGAGTTCCACAAACGGCTCGCTGGCGTACATGTCGCGAAACGGCGCCAGTGCGTTATCGATCGGGCGCGTGAGCGGCACCGTGATGGTGGAGAGGATGCCGCGGTCGATTGGGAGCAAGTGCGGCGTGAACAGCAAATCGCAGTCGGCGCCGAGAATGGCGAGGCTGGCCCGCATCTCGAACAGATGCCGATGCGAATTGCCCACGCCGTACGGTCGGAAATTCTCCGTCACCTCGGCAAACAACAGCTCGAGCTTGGGCGACGCGCCGGCGCCACTCACACCGCTGGCCGCGGCGATAGTCACTGTCGCCCCCGGCGCGATCAGCCCCGCCTTCGCCAGCGGGGCCAGCGCCACCAGAATACTGGTCGCGTAGCAGCCAGGGTTGGCCACCACCCGCGCCCCGGGCAGCGCGGCACGGAAAAGCTCCGGCAAACCGTACGGCGCATCGTTCGGCACCCCTGCCGGCGCGTGATCGGTTCCACCATGTCCGGGGCGCAGATCGCTCGACAGGTCGACCACCCGGGCACCGGCCGTGATCACCTTCGCCACCCATTCGGCCGACGCGCCATGCGGCAGCGCCGCGAACACCAGATCGGCGCTCGACAGATCGACCTCGTCGGGACCCACCATCGGAATGGCATGGACCCGACCCCCAGCGCGCACGCGCAACGTGGTGCCGCGCTGTGCGTTCGCCGTGGCAAACGCGAGCGTGAGATTCGGATGGCCAAGAATGAGCGCGCACAGTTCGCGCCCCGAGTATCCGCTCGCGCCCAGCACGCCCACGCGGTATGTCGGCTCGGTAACGGTCGGTTTTGGCAGTTGCGTCAACTCCGGGAGAGTATGCACAATTAATGCATAATTTTGCATCGCCGTGCTGTCAATCTGCTCCATGTCACGGCGGTGCCCCGTTTCCCTCTCGGTGGCGCAGCACTTGGCGCCGAGCCGACCTGCAGGAGCCTGCCTCGTGTCCGACAAGAACCAGCGCCAGCAGGTCATCCGCGAGATTGTCTCTGCGAAAGCCGTGGCCAGTCAGGAAGAGCTGCGACAACAGCTCGCCAAACGCGGATGGGACGTGACGCAGTCCACGCTCTCGCGCGATCTGCGTGAACTCCGCCTCGCCCGCATTCCCGATGCGCAGGGCAACTCCCGCTACGCGTTCTCCGATGGCGGCGACGACGACGAGTTGATGCAGCTCGAACGCATGCTGCCGCAACTCCTCACGGCGGCGGAGGGCGTGCAGGTGCTGGTGGTCGCACGCACCATCAAGTCCGGCGCGCAGCCCGTCGCCGAGGCCCTCGATCAGCTCGAGTGGCCCGACGTGGCCGGCACGATCGCGGGCGACGACACAGTCCTCATCATCTGCCGCTCCACCGAGGGGCGCGAGCGCGTGCTCAAGAAGCTGCGCGCGTATCTGCGCGCCTGATCCTGAGCCGACCCTCTAGTAGATTTCCCGCGTCGTCATTCCTTCGAACCCTGTCGTGAGTATGCCGTGAGCACTTCCGAAGCCGGAACCCATAAGCTGTGGGGCGGTCGATTCGCCGGCGGCCCGTCGCCGCTGCTCGATGCGATCAATCGCTCCATCGGCACCGACTTCCGTCTCTGGCCGCACGACGTGCGCCTCTCGAAGGCGTGGGCACTGGCGCTGGGGGAAGCGGGTGTGCTCACGCGCGAAGAAAGCGACGCGCTGCAGCAGGGGCTCGACCGCGTGGCCCAACGCATCGCCAGCGGTGCGCAGCCGGTAGCCACCGACGAAGACATCCATACCATGATCGACCGGCTCCTGCACGAGGAAGCCGGCACGGTCGCGTCCAAGCTGCACACCGGCCGCTCACGTAACGACCAGGTGGCGACCGCATCGCGCCTCTGGACCATTGACGCGTGTCGTCGCGTGGATACGGCGATCGCCGAGCTGCAGCAGTCGCTGCTGATGCAGGCCGAGACGCTCTCCGATGCCGTGCTGCCGGCCTACACGCACCTGCAGCGTGCCCAGCCCGTCAGCGGCACGCATTGGCTACTCGCGCACTTCTGGCCGCTGTCGCGCGACCGCACGCGCTTTGCCAACGCCGAGCGCGGCACGTCGGTGATGCCGCTCGGTTCGGGTGCGATTGCCGGTTCGGCGTTCCCGGTGTCGCGTGTACTGCTCAAGGAATCGCTCGGCTTTCACGCCATCTCCGCCAACAGCATCGACGCCACCGGCGATCGTGACTTCGTGGCCGAAACGTTGTTCGCCTGCGCCATGACCGCCGCGCACTGTTCGCGACTGGCCGAAGACATGATTCTCTACGGCACAAGCGAGTTCGGCTTCGTGAAGTTCGGCGACGGCTTCTCGACAGGCAGCAGCATGATGCCGCAGAAGCGGAACCCCGATGTGTTCGAACTCGCCCGTGGCTCGGGTGCCCGCGTGCTCGGCGACCTCGTGTCGATTCTGGGGACGATCAAGGGACTGCCCAGCGGCTACAGCAAGGACCTCCAGGACGACAAGCGCGCGCTGTTCAACGCCGTCGACTTGCTGTTGCTGGTACTGCCCTCGATGGCCGGCGCGATCGCCGAACTGCGATTCGAGAAGGCGCGCATGCGCGCCGCCTGTTCGAGCGCGATGATGGCCACCGACCTGGCCGACTATCTGGTGAAGAAGGGCGCCACGTTCCGGGAGGCACACGGCGCCGTGGGTTCGCTGGTGCGGCAGGCGGAGGAAGGCGGCATCGAACTCGACCAGCTGCCCGTTGAGGCGTTCACCGCTGCGCACGCCCTGTTCGGTACCGATGCGCGCGATGCCCTTGGCGTGGATGCGTCACTCGCCGCCCGCAACATCGACGGCGGTACGGGCCTCGAGGCGGTGCAACGTCAGCTCGCGCAAGCCCGCGCGACCCTGACACCGGTCGACCCATCGCTCGGCAATGAACTCCCGCTCCGCTGAGTTGATTCGCCACGCCGTCGGCGGTGCCATCGACGGCGTGATCTTCGATTGCGATGGCGTGCTGGTAGACAGCGAACGCATTTCGAACGGCACGTGGGCGCTGCTGCTCACCGAAATCGGTCTGCCCATGACGATGGAGCAATCGCTCGGCATTTTCATGGGCAACTCGATGCCGCGATGCGTCGAGATCGTGACCGAGATGATGGGCCACGCGCCGCCCGATGACCTGCTGGCGCGCTTCACGGCGAACGTCACGGTGGCGCTGCAGCGCGACCTCGTACCGGTCGAGGGCATCGTGGCGCTGCTCGATACGCTCGATGCTGCGGGGATCCGCTACGGCGTGGCGTCGAACGGCGAGCACGAGAAGATGCGCACCACACTCGGCAAGACGGGGCTGCTCGATCGCTTTGAAGGCAAGCGATTCTCAGCGGTCGATGTGGGCAAGCCTAAACCCGCGCCCGATCTGTTTCTGCACGCCGCGCGCGCACTGGGTTTCGATTCAGCGCGGACGGTTGTCGTGGAGGACAGTCCGCTCGGTGTGCAGGGAGCGACCGCCGCCGGCATGACGGTGATCGGCTATGCCGAGATTGTCTCGGCGGAACGACTTTTCGCTGCTGGAGCCGTGGTCACCGTGGACCGGTTGGCCGACGTGGCGGGGCTACTAGGCGTCGGCTGACGCCTTCAACCGAAACGGATAACAACCGAAACAGGCGACGCCTGCTTGAACGGATAGGAGCTGATAGCAACGGACACCAGGGATTCGCTCCCGGCTTTGCACGGGGTCCTCGGCGAATCAAATCCTACTTGGTGTTTGATCAGCTGCTATCTGCTGGTATCGGTTCGAATCCGTTCAGGCAGGAATAGCATTTTTCCGTTCATATCCCAAACGCGTACAGCCGACGCAGCCTAAAACGCGT
>CANGXK010000054.1 GCA_947457715.1 Gemmatimonadota bacterium | reverse complement strand
CTGGACGCAGCTGTCCGGCGGTCTCCCCACCACGGCCGACGGACTCGGGCGGCTGGGGATCGGTATCAGCCCCAGCAATCCGCGCCGCATCTACGTCACGGCCACGGCCGGTGCGAAAAGCGGCCTATACCGCAGCGACGACGCCGGCGCCACGTGGACGCGCACCACGGCGGACAACCGCATCTTCGGACGCGGCGACGACTTCGCGGCGGTGACCGTGGACCCGCGCGATCCGAACACGCTGTACTCCATGAACGTGGTGGCGTGGAAGAGCACCGATGCCGGCGTGACGTGGACCGCATTCCGCGGCGCGCCGGGGGGCGATGATTATCAGCGCCTGTGGATCAATCCGTTGGTGCCGACCACCATGCTGCTGGTGGCCGACCAAGGGGCGGTGATCACGGTGAACGACGGCGAGACGTGGAGCTCGTGGTACAATCAGGGCACCGCGCAGTTCTATCACGTCACGGCCGACAACGCATGGCCGTACCGCGTATGCGGCGGACAGCAGGAGTCCGGCTCGGCCTGCGTGAACAGCCGTGGCAACGACGGCAGTATCACGTATCGCGATTGGCGTCCGGTGGGCGCGAGCGAGTACAGCTACGTGGCGCCCGATCCGCTCAACCCCGATCTCGTGTACGGCGGCACGGTCACGCGCTTCGATCGCCGCACCGGTCAGACGCAGAACGTGAGTCCGACCATCGGGCGTACACGCGGCGCGGCCGGTAGCGGCCCCGATTATTCCCGTGGCGTGCGCACCATGCCGATTCTCTTTTCGCCGATCAACCCGCGCAAGCTGTATTACGGCACGAACGTGGTGTGGAGCACGGTGAATGGTGGCACCACGTGGAAGCGGCTCAGTGACGATCTGTCGCGCGAGACGTGGGAAGTGCCGGCCAGCGTGGGTGTGTATGCCAACACGCCGGCTGCCAAGCCGACGCGACGCGGGGTGGTGTACACGATCGCGCCGAGCTACGTGGACTCGAACACCGTGTGGGCGGGTACCGACGACGGCCTGATTCACATCACGCGCAACGGTGGGGCGACGTGGCGCAATGTGACCCCGCCGCAGATCGGGGCGTGGTGGAAAGTGTCGATCATGGACGCCTCGCACTTCAGCGCGACGACGGCGTATGCGGCCGTGAACACGCTACGCCTCGATGACCTGCGGCCGCACATCTATCGCACGCGCGATGGTGGCGCCACGTGGACGGAGATCGTGAGCGGCATTGCGGCCGACGCGCCGATCAACGTGGTGCGCGAAGATCCGAAGCGGCGCGGGCTGCTGTATGCGGGCAGTGAAACGCAGGTGTGGTTTTCGCTCGACGACGGCGATCACTGGCATTCGCTGCGCGGCAACATGCCGGCCATCTCGATCCGCGACCTGATCATCAAGGACGATGACCTCGCCGTCGGCACACACGGCCGCGGCTTCTGGATCTTGGACAACACGACGGCGCTGCGGCAGTGGAGCGACGCCAGCGCGTCGGCGCCGGCCACGTTGTTCAAGCCGGCGGTCGCCACGCGCGTGCGCTACTCGATGTACACCGACACGCCGGTGCCGCCCGATGAACCGCGGGCCGAGAATCCGCCCGATGGCGCGATGATCGATTACTACCTGTCACGCGACGCGGAGTCGGTCACGCTCGAGATTCTCAATGCGGCCGACCGCGTGGTGCGCACCTTCGCGAGCACCGACGCCACGCCGGCACCGACCGACGCCGGCAACTGGCCGCGCTACTGGTTCCGCCCGGCGGCGGCGCCGAGTGCGAAGCGCGGGTTGCAGCGCTTTACGTGGGATTTGCATTACGCGCGTCCGAGCACAGAGTGCTCACTGCCGATCTCCGGTACGCCGTACAACACCAAGTGCGAGCCGGAAGGACCGTGGGTGATGCCGGGTGTGTACACGGCGCGGCTCACGGTGGATGGTGCGGTGCAGTCGCAGACGTTCATGGTGCGGATGGACCCGCGCGTGACGACGGCGAAGGCGTCGCTCGCGCAGCAGCATGATTTGTCGCTGGCGCTCTACGACGCGATGCTGGAGGCGAAGACCCTGGCGGCCGAGGCGCGTGCCGGCGGGCGCGCCGAGTTTGCCGGCGCGGAGGGCTTTGGTGGCGTGGCGTCGGCCCACCAGTCGGTGATCGACGCGCTGCAGGACAGCGACGCGCCGGCCACCGAGGTGATGGTGCAGACGGCGCGCGCGCGGCTGGCGGCGTATGCCGCGCTCAAGCGGCGGTGGATGACGAAGTAACCGGCGAACTCACCGGCCGGGCGGCGGTGCATACCCGGGCGGCGGTCCGTCCGGATGCATCGTGCAGGCCGGCGGCTGTTCGATGGTGTAGGTGAAGTTCGCGATGCGCCACGTGCGCCCGACCTGCACCAGCGTGAGCAGATCGATGCCACAGTGCGACCACTTGCCTTGTGCCCACAGGTCGTACGGCATCCATACCGACGCGATGGTGCCGGCAACGCGCACCACCGGATCGTAGCCGCGCTCGATGATGGGCGCGCGCTTGCCGGCCGCGCGCTGCGCCGCCACGGTCCGGACGGTATAGCTCCCGCCGAGCCCCGCGCGCTCCTGCGCGGGGAAGAACCCTGCCTCGGGGAGCATGAGATCGGAGAGCGCGTTGAGGTCGCCGTTGTTGATGTGCAGCAGCGCGGAGTCGACCACCGCCATCACGGACATGCGGCGTGCGTCGGTCGCCGGCAGCTCGGCGTTGGGGGCGCGCGCGCCGGCGGACGATGCGCAGCCGGTGGCGGCAGCGAGGAGCAGTGTGAATGCGTAGCGCATGCTGAGGGGGATTCCTGGGGTGAAGAGAAGTGCTCCCGCGCGCCTGGTCACGCCGGTGCTGGTGGCGCCGTAAACCGGCGTGAACGCTGTTCGTAGGCATGCGCGAGCGCCAACAGGCGTGCATCGCTGCCGGGGAGTCCGACGAATGACAGATTCCCCGCCGGCATCCCGTTCGCGCCGTATCCGGCGGGTACCGAAACCTCGGGGAGGCCCAGCCAGTTGCCGTAACCGAGGGCGGTGCGCACATCGGGCCACGGATCGGTCGCGGCGGGCGCCCCGAAGGGCATCGTGGGGTACACCATCGCGTCGATCCGCTGGGCACGGAATGCCGCATCGAGTTGCGCCACGGCGCTCGCGCGCGACCGGGCGAACGATTGGCTGGCGGCGTCCTCCTCATACGGCTGCACGAGAAGCTGCTGCATGGCATCCCACTCGGTGGGCAGCACGTCGTAGAACGAGCGGAAGGCCGCGAGTCCGTGCTGCACATTCCGCTCGGCATCACCACCGTGCCGGCGAAAGTAGCGCAGGAGGGCATTTGCGGTCGGCGCCGGTGCGTTGTGGTCCGGTGCGATGCGGCCGTGCGACTTCGCATCGGCGGCAAACAGGTCACGCACATTCACGCGATCCACGGGTGGCGCGAATGATGCCACCGTGGCGCCAGCGCGCGTGCAGTCGGCGATCGCGCGGTCGAACACGTCGATGCATTCGGCGGTCATCTGCGCCCGCGGCACGTGCAGCTCGACGATGCCAAGTCGCGCTCCCACCAGTGCGTCGTCACGGAGCGTGCGGAGCAAGCCGCGCGCATATGGCGAGCGATCGGCGAGACCGTCCGACGCATCGGGGCCGGCGATGGCATCGAGCATCAACGCGGCATCGGCCACTGTGCGCGCGAGCGGGCCATGGGTGTCGCGATATGGCCACGTGGGGATCACGCCGCTGCGTGGCACGAGCCCGAACGACGGCTTCATGCCGACGACGCCGGTGAATTGCGCGGGAATACGATTCGATCCACCATCGTCGGTGCCGAGGGCGGCGAAGGCCATCCCGCAGGCGACGACCACGGCGGATCCGGCGCTCGAGCCACCCGGAGTGCGCACGCCGGCGGGGTCGTACGGATTGCGGACCTGTCCGGTCAGCGAGCTGGTGCCGTTGCCACGATACGCGAAGTCATCGGCCGCAGTCTTGCCGAGTAGTACCGCGCCGGCGCCGCGCAGGCGCTGCACCTCGAGCGCGTCGCGCCTGACCGGCATCGGAAAGAGGCGCGCCCACTCCGCACTGGACGCGGTGGTGGGCAACCCCTTCATGTCGTAGATCGATTTGGCGAACAACGGTACGCCGTCGAGCGGGCCGATCAGTGCGCGTCGCGCGGCGCGGGCGTCCGACGCGCGCGCTTCGCCGAGAGCGCTGTCGGCCAGCTGATCGATGGCGCGCAATGTGCCGTTCCAGTCGCGGCAGCGTTTCAGCGCTTCCGTGGTTACGTCCACGGCGGAGAAGTCACCGCGCAGGCGACCCGCCTGGAACTGCGCGATCGTGCCGGCGAGCGGATCGTCGGCGCGGAGGGGCCAGCCAACGAGTGGCATGGCGAGCAGGGCGCTCAGTCGTGCGAGGGCTTCGCGGCGCGTGGTCGACATGGCGTGGGTCGCGGGGATTCCTGGCCGGCAGGTGTATCGGACCCGCGGAAGATGCGGGTCCCTGCGGGTGGCCGCTACCCGACGCTCATCGTGGACTGCAACCGAGTTACGGTAGGTCGATGGCGCGCTTGCCAAGTGGGGCGAACGACACGGCGGCCAGCCGGAAGTGCGCGAAGCCGAACGGGATGCCGATGATCGTAACGCAGTACGCAATGCCGGCGAGCACATGCGAGATCCAGAGCCAGATGCCGGCGAAGACGATCCAGAGGAGATTCGCGATGCCCGTGCCGACGATCTGCTCTTCGCCCACGGTCCGCGCGTCGACGAGCGTGCGGCCGAAGGGCCAGGCGGCGAAGCCGGCGATGCGGAATGCCGCCACGGCGAATGGAATGCCGACCACGGTGATGGCGAGCAGCAGGCCGAGGAGCAGCCAGGCGATGCCGGCAACGAGACCGCCGCCGAAAATGAACCACAGGATGTTGAGCAGCAGGGTCACGGAATGGCTCGGATGGAGAAGGCCGCGTAGGCGTGATGGACCATACGGCGATTCAGACGCTTTTGCTTCAGATTGCAGGAAATGGTACGTTGCGCCGACTGACTCTCCCTTCGCCTGAGCTCCGATGAACGCGCTTCGCCTCCTGTTCCTCACCGTGACCGTAACGGCGGTCGTACCGGCCGCGTCCCTTCGTGCACAGAGGGCCGCGACGGTGCCGGCAGCGGCGTCCTTCCTCGAGTACCGCACCACCGTGCCGGCGGGATGGGTCGCGGCCGCGCCGTCGTCCACCATGCGTCTCGCGGAGTATCGCGTGCCGGCGACCGGTCGCGCGACTCCCGTGGAGATCGTGGTGTACTTTTTCGGTCCGGGGCAGGGGGGCTCGTCGCAGGCGAATCTGGACCGATGGAAGAGTCAGTTCAGCAATCCCGCCGGCGGCCCGGTGGCGGAGACGGTGCGCCGCGATACGACGGGTGCGTTCCCACTCACGATCGCCGAGTACAGTGGCACCTATGCGCGCGGCACGGGCGCGGGTTCAGCGCCCGATGCGGCACGTCCCGGGCACAAGCTGATTGCCGTGGTGGCCGAGACGCCGCGCGGGACGCTGTTCTTTCAGTGCTTCGGTCCGGTGGCGGCGGTGGACGCGCAGCGCGCCGTGTATCTGCAGTTCGTGCGCGGGCTCCGCTAGGCGGGGCGTTGCATCACGTGAACACCGCGTGTTCGCCGCGATCGTCATGCGCGTCACCGCGCAACCGCTTGGCGAAGAATTCCGTGAGCGTGTCGTGTCCGGTCGACGGCGTGGCGTCGGCATCATAGCGCGCGTGCTCCGCGTCCCACACGAGCATCGATTCCGTGGCGTAGTAGCGCCCGATGCGCGCGAGCTGCGCCTTGTCGGCCAGCGGCGGAATCACGCGGCCAAGAAGGGTGAGCACCCTGATGATCGTGTCGAGAAGCGCCACCGGCACCTGCTTGAAGCGCGGCTCGCGTCCGAGCAAGGCGAAGAGCTGCTCGCCCTGCTGACGCGGGGTCTGTGCCTCGCCCGGACCACCGATGGGGAGCACGCGGTTCTGCCGCGCCGGGTCCTCGAGACAGGACACGATGAACTCTGCGAGGTCGTCGTCGCTGATCGGCTTGCAGGCGGTGAGCGTGCCGTCACCGAAGATCAGGAACGGCTTCCCGCGCTTCACGCGCTCGACCTGCCCTGCCAGCGATTTGAAGAATGCCGTCGGGCGCACGATGGACCAGGTCAGTCCGGAGTCGATCAGCGCCTGCTCGAACGCCAGCTTGGCCTGCTGGAAGGCCAGCAGCGGCTTCTGCACGCAGATGGCCGACAGCAACACCATCTGCGGCACGCCCGCGGCCTTCGCAGCCTCGAGTACATGCACATGCGCCTGATGGTCGATGGCCCACGCATCGCGCGGGGTGCCGGTGCGCGACGCCATGCAGGAGACGACGGCATCGAAGTGCTCGCCCTTGAAGCCATCGCGGGCGACCGACACCGGGTCGCCGACGTCGCCTTCACGCATGGTGACACCGGCGCTGGTCGTCACGGGTGCACGGCCGCCGATGCGACGGGGACGACCGAAGCAGACGACCTCGTGTCCGTGGCGGACGAGCGCCCGAACGGTGGCGCGACCGATGGTGCCGGTGGCGCCGAGCATGAACACGCGAAGCGGCGGGCGTGACGTCATGTCCGGAAAGATGCGCCGTATCGCGTCCGCTGGGAATGCGGAAGTGACGCGCGTAGTTTGCACCCTCTCTCCCTTTGCCCACGGACGCCCATGAACGACATCACGATCGACAATGCCGGTGTGGCGCTCGCCGCGTCCGTGTACGGCCGCCCGGAGTTGCCCCCGGTGTTGCTGATGCACGGGATCAGCAACAGCCGTGACGTCTGGTATGATTGGGCGGTGGAGCTGAGTGATCGCTATCGCGTGTACGCGCTGGACTTTCGTGGACACGGCCACTCGGCGCGCGCCGAACGCTATGGCATTGCGGACTACGTGTCCGACGCTACTGCGATACTCGCCGCCATCGGCGCGCCGACCCGCATCGTGGGGCATTCGCTCGGTGGCGTGGTGGCCGGTGCGCTCGCGCAGCGTGATGACGCACTGGTGCACTCCGTCCTGATGCTGGACCCGGCCTGGTATTTCGGCATTCCCGAAGAGTTCCACCGGACGGTGTATCCCCGTCGGTTTGCGCTGCTGATCGGCTTGATCACGCAGCTGCGTGCGGCGCAAGCACCACTCGATGACTGGTATGCGGCAATCGCGAATACGCCGCATCCGTCGGGCGGCGTGTTCGCCGATCACATGGGACATCGGCAGATCCTGAGTCATGCGTCGGCGTTGCAGCGTCAGGATCCGGCGTGCTGGGGACTGCCGGTGCAGGAGATGTTCGCGTCGATTGACACGACCCAGCCGTTTCGTCGACCCACGCGATTGATTCGCTGTGACGCATCGCTGGGAGCGGCATTCGTCGATGAGCACGCCGACGTGATTCTGGCGGTGAATCCAACGCTCGAGATCACGCACTACGTGGGTTCGGATCATTTTCCGCAGCGCACCTACGCGTTCGCGGAGCGCTTCCGCCGCGATCTCACGTCGTTCCTGCGCGACGCCTGATCCGCCGGGAGCCGGCCCCGAAGGGCAGGCTCCTCAGGGTTTCGAGGTCACAAAGCGAATGCTTTTGAGGGCGTCGTTCGTGTGCGTGAGTTCCACCGACCCTGGTGGGAACCCGTTGAAACGCAGCATGTAGGCGATGACGTCGGTGACTTGCTGACTGCTGTAGACGCCAACCGTATCGGTCGGCATCGTCGTGCGAATGCGTTCATGCAGATCGGCGAGCGACTGCCCGTTCCAGCTGCTCATGAACGGGCTGCCGGTGAGTTCACCGGCCTCATCGCCACCGGCGAGCGTCTCCATGTGACAGCGCGCGCAGAGCTGCTTGTAGGTGGTCTCCCCGCGCCCGGCCTGCTGGGCGGAGAACACGCTGTCCCACGTGGTCCGATTACGCGGTGACGGCATCGAGGGCTACGACCGCGCGGCGCGTACCGGCGGTGGTGTAGAGCACGTTGCCGACGATGAGGGGCGTGCCCTCCAGCGTGAACTCCGGCCTCGGACCGAGCGCATCGGTCTTGAATCGCCATGCGACTTCGAGCGTGCTGAAGTTCGCGGCGGTGATCTGCTCGAGCGGCGAATAGCGCGTGCCGCGCGTGTCACCGGTGTGACTGGGCCACTCGCCGCTGGCGGTGCTGAATGGTGCGGTGCGTGCCGACTGCGCGTGGGCCATCGTGGACGTCGCCGCGAGCAGGCACAGACCGACCGTGCGGAATCGAGAGGGAAGCATCGTGTGACGGTATGGGTTTCGTGAGGGCGTTCGCCTTGCGCGCGCTGGCGGCCGATCGACGACCCGCCGGTCGAATGTCGCGCGTCGTGGCGGTCCACGCAAACTGGTGCCGGCCCCGGTCCAGACAACCCGGGTCGGGATGTCAGCGCGCCCCCCGAGTGCATTTTCTTCGGTTTTCTCTATGGATCGACACTGAACAATCGATCTGCTCGCATCTGGTCCTCGCGGAGGACGTGCCTAGGTTGCGAGGAGAAGGGGAGTAGCACCGCGGGACGCGTCCCGTGCAACCAATCCGTCAAGACTGCGCTCGCGAGTGCGCACGGGTTGGCTGGGCTCCGGCTCCAGTGATGGACAGCCGGACTGCGCGAGACCTTCGCATCCACCGCACATCCGTGCGCTGTCATTGCGAAGCTGCTCGCGCTTCGCGCCACCTTTCGACGTGAGCCACTCATGTCCATCTCAAGGTCCCATCCCGTGCCGTCCCTCCGTGTCGCCCTTGCCGTGCTGCTGGCGGTGCCGCTCGGGGCGTGCGCCACGATTCGACAGGACGAGATCGGCGTCAAAACGCGCTTCGGGCGCGTCGCCAGCGGTCCGCTGCAGCCCGGCGCACAGCTGCTGATTCCGGGCGTCAACTCCGTGCTGCGTGTGCCATCGCGCGTCGTGAACCGCGAGGTGCGTCTCGAGATGCCGACCCGCGAAGGTTTGAATGTGTCGGCGGAAGTGTCGATCCTGTATCGTGCGCGCCCGGAGCAGGTCGCACGTATCCTCGAGACGAGCGGACTGCGTTACGAAGAAGACGTCATCATCCCGGTCTTCCGCTCGGCGGCGGCCGATGTGTCGTCACGCTACATGGCGAAGGATCTGCACTCCGGCACACGCTCCGGTATCGAACGCGCCATCAAGGACCAGATGATGTCGGTGCTCGACGCCCGCGGCTTCGAAGTGGAGACGGTGCTGCTGAAGAGCATTCGACTTCCCGCGGACTTGGCGCGATCCATCGAGGAGAAGCTCGAAGCGGAGCAGCGATCGGAGCAGATGCGCTTCGTGTTGGACCGTGAACGCCAGGAGGCCGAGCGGCGCACGATTGAAGCCACCGGCATTCGCGACGCGTGGGCCATCATCGCGCAGGAACTGACGCCGTCGATCATCTCGTACCAGTCGATCGAAGCGTTCCGCGAATTGGCGCGGAGCCCGAACGCCAAGGTGATCGTGACCGACGGCAAAACGCCGATGCTGCTCAACGCCGAGGCGGGCGGCGACGCGTCCGTGGTGCGTGCGGCACCGTCAGGTGGCTCGGCGTCGCTGAGTGCACCGTCCACCCCGGCGCCGGGTGCGCGGCGCGTTGAGCGCCCACTGCCGCCGCTGCCGCCGCGCACGCCGTAGTCGTGGAGTACGCACCATCGTCGCGTGCCACACTCAGGACCGCGACGAGCCGCACCATTTCTTCCGGAGAAGGTCGTATGCGTTCCACACACAGGCTCGTGTTCGCGCTGTTGTGCTCTTCTACTCTCGTTGTCGCCCGGCCGGCGCAGGCCCAGTGGTCCATCGCCCCGTCTGTCGCTGTCGGCACGGCGATCCCTGCGGGCGCTTTCGGACGCGATGTCGCGGAGAGCGTCACGCTCAAAGGGGCGCTCTGGTTGCGCGCCCCCCGCGTGCCGGTCGGGGTGACCATCGAAGGCATGTACGCACAGTTTCGCGACGCGCGACCCGACATGGCGTCGGAGAATACCCACGTCGGCGCGGTCCTTGCCAACGTCACCACCCGCCGGCACGAGCGAAAGCTCGAGCTGTATGGCGTGGCCGGCGCGGGTTGGTACTGGCGTAACGGGCCGACGGATTCCTTTGCCGAGCGGCAGGCACCCGGCATCAATGTCGGCGTCGGCGAAATCATCGCGCTCGGCAGTCGGGACTTCTTCGTCG
>CANGXK010000053.1 GCA_947457715.1 Gemmatimonadota bacterium | reverse complement strand
TCGATCGCCGACGGGATGAATCTGGTGTGCAAGGAATACGTGGCCTCGCGCCCCAACAACGACGGGAGACTGGTCTTGAGCAAGACCACCGGCGCGGCCGCACAGCTCACCGATGCTTGGCTCGTCGATCCCGACGACACGGAGGATATCGCGCGCGGCATCCGCGACGCACTGCGGGCGAGTGCGGACGAAGCGGCGGAACGGATGCAGTCGCTGCGGGTGGCGGTGTTCGCCTACGACGCCGCGCACTGGGCCGACGCGTTTCTCACCGCGTTGCGCACCCCGCCATGATGCCGCCATGGTCTGATGCACTGACGGCTCGGCTGACCACCCTGTGTGCGGCGCCGCATCTGCTGCTGTGCTGCGATTATGACGGCACGTTGGCACCGATCGCGGCATCGCCCGACGAAGCCATGCTGTGGGCCGAGGCGGGCGCGTTGCTGCCCGCTTTGGCGAACGCCCCGAACACCCGCGTCGCCGTCATCTCGGGGCGCCCCGTGCACAATCTGCGGCAGCAATCCCGGCTGGAGTCGCCGGTACTGCTGGTGGGATCGCACGGAGCGGAGTCGTCACTCCATCCAGCCGCTGCACTCCGGGATTCGCAGCGCGCCGAACTGACCCGCCTGCGCGACGAGGTCGCGGCGATGTGCGCCGCCGTGACGGGGAGTTGGATCGAGGACAAACCGTTTGGTCTGGCGGTCCACGTCCGGCAAGCTGACGCTCGTGAGGCAACGCGTCTGCTCGCCCGGATTCAGTGCGGTCCGGCATCGTGGCCCGGTGTGTACGCAACCCCCGGGAAGGCCGTGCTGGACCTGTCGATATCGGCCCGGAACAAGGGGCACGCGGTGGCACAGCTCCGGGCCGAGTGGGGCACCGACCCCGGCGTGCTGTATCTGGGCGATGATGAGACCGACGAGGCGGCGTTTCGTATCCTCGGGGCCACCGATGTGGGCGTCAAGGTGGGTGCCGGTGACACGTGCGCCGGGTATCGCGTGACGTCGGACGCCGAGGTACCGGCGCTGCTGGCGATGGTACACGCGCGCCGGATCGGCGGTGCTCATCCCGGCGGTGCTCATCCCGGGGGGGCGTAGGCCAATGGCGTCTCGCCCGCCGGACATGCGGCTGTGCTCCATGGATCAGGGGGCGTTCCAGGGGCTGCGTGCGCTGGACCGTGGCCCCGTCGCCGAGTTCACGTGGGTCTTTGCGGAGCCCGTCGACCCGGTGGCGGTCGACGCACTGAATCACCAATTGGCGCAGGGGTTTCTCGGGCGCCTGATCCAACGCTCGCCGCTCCCGTGGGGGCGCCATCGCTGGGTGGCGGCGCCCGTTCCGGCACCGGTGACCACCTTCGACACGCCGATTGGCCATCCCCGTGAACCGGCATGGCGCGGCGTGCTTGCGGATCTGCCGATCGACCCGGAGTGCGGTCCCGGTTGGCGCTTGGTTGTGCAGCCGCTCGCCGGGGGTGGCGCCGTGCTGACCCTGCTGGTCTCCCATGTCGTCGCCGATGGGCTGGCGGTGTGCCAGGCGGTGGCAGACGCGGTCCATCGCGTTCCGTTCGCCCATCGCTACCCGGCCGCTCGACGTGGGTGGTCGTGGCGGGTGCTTGGCGACGATCTCGGGCGCAGTATCGCCGAGTGGCCGGCCGTGGCACGTGCGCTGGCCGCACTCGTGCGGCAGCGCCCGCCGGTCGACGCAGCGGCCGCACGGCCCCCGCGACGGCCTCCCGTCGACCCGGTGGCGGCATCGGCCCCCGTGCACGTTCCCCTCCTGTACGCGATCCTGGACGCCGATCAGGTGCAGGCGCGTGCGGCGGCGGAGGGGATCTCGGTCAACACGCTGATCGCCTGTGTCGCGGTGCGGCTGGGGGAGCGCGTGGGACGCGTCGGACCCGATGGGCACGTCCTGCTCGTGCAGCCCGTGAGTGACCGTCACCCCGGGGACCTCCGGGGCAATGCCTTGCGCGCTCTGCAGCTGGTGGTGGATCCGACCACCTGTACCGCTGCGCCGCGCGAACTGCACGATGCGCTTCGCCGGGAGCTGGCCGCGTTGCGACGAAGCGACCCCGTCACGCGGCTGCTGCCCTTGATCCCGTACGTGCCCCGCTGGTTGGTACGCAAGTTCGAACGCGTTGCGCTTGGTGCCGGCCGCGCCGTGGCGTGTTCCAACCTCGGGACCCTCGATCCGGCCATGGTCCGACCGCTGGGTGTGCGGGCGACGCAGTTTTACGTGTCGATACTGGAGCGGCACACCGCAGCGGCGCTCGCCGAACTCGGGGGGAAAATGCTGCTGGTCTGTTCTGTCGTGGATGGCCGCATGGGTCTCACGGCCTTAGTCTGGGACCCCGACCGCCTCCTGCCGACGGACGAACTCGCGCACCACGTACGCCTCACCTTGGCGGACTGCGGCCTCACGGGCACGCTGCCATGAGGATGCCGGCGTGGCCTGCCCGTCGGGCACGATGGTCACCCTCACCGCGTTGCGCGCGGGCGGGATACCCTCTACGCTCCCCGCATGGCCCGTCCACCAGTGCCCGACGCGCTTGACTCGTCGACCAACCCGCTGGATGTGCCGATGGGCACGACCGGCGGCCACTCGGCGGTGTCACGCCGCTTTCTGCTGCAGCTCGCACGGGCCCTGCACAAGCACGGCACTCCCGCCCACGGGCTTGAAACAGCGCTCGCCGTCACCGCCCGCCGGCTTGGTCTGGAGGCGGAGTTTTTCTCCACCCCGACGAGCATCATGGTCGGCGTCGGATCGCCCGAGGACCAGCGCGTCTCCCTGTTGCGGGTGGAACCGGGCGAGCCGAATCTGGGGCAGCTGTCCACCCTGAGCGACATCACCCGCGGGGTTGTCGAAGGCACGATCTCGCCCGCGGCGGGGCTCGCGCAGGTGGAGGCGCTCGATCGCGAGCCGCCCGCCTACCCACGCTGGCTCTCACTCGTGGCGTTCGTGCTCGCCTCCGCCGCGGTCTCGTGCTTTCTCAAAGTGCGCGCCGGCGATGTGCTGACGGCGTCTCTGCTCGGGTTGATCGCCGGAGCCGTGGCGATCGTCTCCGGACGTTGGGACAGCACCCGGCACGTGACGGAACCGCTGGCAGCCTTCGTCGTCTCCACCATCGCGTTCACCATCGACGGCGTGATGAACACGAGAAGTGGGTTCGCCACCTCGCTCGCCGGCCTCGTGGTGCTGCTGCCAGGGCTGACCTTTACGGTGGCACTCACGGAGCTCTCCACGCGCCATCTCGCCTCAGGCACGGCGCGCCTGAGCGGTGCCATCGTCGTGTTCCTTGGACTTGGCTTCGGGCTCGCCCTCGGCGCGCAGGCCGGCGGCGCGCTGGGACCGTTGTTGCACGAGGTGATGCCGCAACTGCAGGGGACGTTGTCACGCGCACCGCTGCCCTCGTGGACCGAATGGATCGCGCTGCTCGTCGCGCCACTCTCATTCGCCGTGTTACTGAGTGCGAAACGCCGTGACATCGGCAGCATCGTCGTGGCCTGCGCAGCGGCTTATCTCGTCTCCAAGTTCGCCGGCGCGTCGGTCGGCGAGCAGCTCGGCGCGTTCCTGGGCGCGTTCGTCGTCAGTGCCGGCAGCAACTTGTTCGCCCGGCTGAAGCGGCGCACCCCGATGGTGACACAGGTGCCCGGTTTGCTGATTCTGGTACCGGGCAGTATCGGCTTGCGCAGCATGCAGTCGCTACTCGGCCAGGACGTCGAAATGGGCATCGCCACGGCGTTTCGCGTGGCGATCATCGGGATCTCACTGGCCGCCGGCCTATTGGCCGGCAACGTGGTCACGACCGCGGTGAACCGTATCAGGCGCTAACGCGCGTCGGCACCGTCGTCGCGCAGTCGTTGCACCGTGGCTCGAAACGCCGGACGTCCCCAGGCCAGCAGTGCGAGGGCGACGGTCATACCGACGACGGCCGACAACGACAGCGAGTACCGCAGGGCGAGCGGGTCGCGGAACACCTTGTCAGTGAGCAGCGCGACGGCGGTCGGACCGAGCACGCCTGACGTGAGATTGACAACCAGCTGATAGATGGCGCTGCCCTGCCCTCGCATGCGCGGCGGCATCGCTTCGGCGATCGCAGCGTTCGCGGCCCCCCACGGCATGGCGGCGAAGATGTTCACCGGAATCAGCAGCGCGGCCGCCAGTGTGCCGGTGGGCACGAGCGGATAGAGTCCCGCGAAAATCAGCATGCCGAGTCCACCAAGCATCCCCACCCGCAGCGGCGCGTCGATGTGTCCGCGCTTCGTGAGCGCATCGGTGAGCCGTCCGCCAAGAACGACACCGAGCGGACCAAGCGTCGCGGTCAGCACACCCTGCAGGAGACCGGCTTGGCTTTCGGTAAAGCCGTGGGTGCGAATCAGGAAGCTGGCCAGCCATGCCCCGACGCCGTAGTTCACCGACGCCGAGCAGGCGAAGCCGAACGAGAGGGCCCCTATCGTTCGCGCGTTGGCGCGCATGTAGTGCATGACGTCGGCGAACGGCACCCTCACCACCACGCGGCTCTGCGCCGTCCCTGCACGCAGCGCACGGGGCTCCCGGATCGTGAGGGCCAAGAGCGCGACCAGCAGGCCAGGCAGACCGACGTAGAAGAACACCAGTTGCCACGGGAATACATCACCGACGAGCGGCACATGCACGAGCCCCGGCTTGTCCACGCGCCCGACCACGAACGCGCTCAGCGCATACGCGACACCCGAGCCCAGGAACGTGCCCATCATGTACGTGCTCATAGCCACGCCGAGCTGCTTGCGTGGGAACTGCTCGGCAATGATCGACACCGCGGCGGGGCCCAACGTGGCCTCGCCGGCGCCCACACCGACACGGGCGATGAAGAGATGCGCGTAGCTGCGGGCGGTGCCGGTGAGCATCGTCATCACGCTCCAGACCGCGGCACCCAACGCGACGATACGCGGCCGATGCCCACGGTCGATCCACCGGCCGAGGGGGAGGCCCAACAGCGAGTAGAACACCACGAAGCTGAGTCCCATGAGGAGACTCACGTCGGTGTCGGTGACATGCAAATCGCGCTTGATCGGCCTGACCAGCAGATTCAGGATCTGTCGGTCCACGAAGCCGGAGACGTTGGCGATCGTGAGGATGGCGACGGCGTACCAGGCCTGCGCTGGCGTCACGAGACGCGCGGCGGCGGCAGGACGGTCGGTCGGCTCGGAGCGAAGTGGCGTAGTCACGCCTAAAAGTTGAACGCGCGCACGGGGAATTGCACGTCATTGACACGCGAAGCCGCGGCGGGACGACAGTAGATTGCCGAATGCCCGATGCGACCACGCGTCCCACTGCACGGCTCTGGCCGGCGCCGCAGCTCGTACCCGCCCCGCGTGAAGCACCGTCGGCCTTCACGCTGGCACGGGTGGAGGTGCCGCAGTCGCTGGACACCGACACTGGCAGGTGGCTCCCGGCGTTGGTTGCGGGCGCCCTGCTGCACCCCGAGGAAGCCGCGCTGGTGGAGGCTATGCCCCCAGCTCGCCGCGCCACCTTCGTGGCCGGCCGGCTCGCCATGCGGGCGGCGATGGGTTCGGCCCTGGCCGAACAGGTGCCGCGCAAGGCCTTCGCCCCGATTCTTCGCACCGCACGCGGCGCCCCGGTCTTGCCGCACACCGTGGCCGGCTCGGTGAGTCACAAGCACGACGCGGCGCTCGCGCTGATGGCACCACGCGGCACGTTGCGCAGCGGTGCCGCGATGCACGTGGGCGTGGATCTCGAGCATCGCCCCACCGCACGCGACATCGCACGCGACATCGCACGCCCTTCCATCGCGCGACGCATTTTGACTGCACCGGAACTCGAGGCGCTCGCGGCGTTCGACGCCGATCCCCTCGCGCAGCGCGAACGCGTGATCCTGTCGTTCGCGATCAAGGAAGCGGTCTACAAGGCGATTGACCCGACGGTGCAACGGTATGTGCGCTTCACCGAAGTCGCGTTGCAGTTTGCCGACGATGGATTGGTATCGGTGTCACTGCTGCTGCCGGAGCTGGCAACCGGTCAGGTCACCGTGCGCGCGCAGTATTCGCTTGACGACCGATGGATCGTGGCGACGGCGGTTGCTGAGACTGGGTCCGGCTTGATCTAACAGAGCTAAAGCTTGACGCGAAGGTCGCGGAGTCCGCGAAGAACGCGAAGAACTGCAACAGAAATGTTTTGCTTTGCTGTTCTTCGCGACCTCCGCGAACTTCGCGACCTTCGCGTCAAAGAGCCCAACCATCAGCGACGCCAGGAACCGTCAGCAAGCACACCACCAAATGCTACCCAACGCGCCGCGCCACGTGCTGCGCGATGCCGCCGAACAGATAGCGCCGCACACTCACCACCTCGAACCCCTCGCGAACCAGCAGCGCGGAGAACTCGTCGGCCGTCATGAAATCACGGATGCTGCGCGCGATGTAGCCGTACACGATGGGGTCGCGATGCCACAGCCATCCCACCAGGTTGCCGGCCATGCCGAGGTACCAGAGGAACAGCGCGCGCCATGGCGCGAAGCCCGGGCGATAGAAGTCAAGCGTGACCAGCGCGCCGCCCGGGCGGAGCACGCGCGCCATTTCGCGCACACACTGGACCGGATCGGGCACATTGCGCACACCGTAGCTGGCGCTCACCACATCGAGGCTCGCCCGTTCCTGCGGCAGCGCCATCATGTCACCCACCATCGGCGTCACGCGACCGGCGACATCCGCGTCGACCGAATCCAGCCGCTGGCGCGCCACGTCGATCATACGCGGCGAGGCATCGAGCGCCTCCACGGTCGCCTGCGGCAACGCGCGCGCCAACTGCGCCGCCACGTCGCCGGTGCCGCTGGCCAGATCGAGCGCGCGGCGCGCCGCCGGCGCCACGGCAATCGCCGCGGCAATCGCGCGCCGCTTCCAGCCCGCGTCCATCCCCAGCGAGAACAGCCTCGTGAACGCGTCGTAGCGCGGCGCGATGATGTCGAACATCGGCGTCACGAACGCCTGCTTGCGCGACGGATCCGCGAGGTACGCATCTACATCGAGGGCACCGAGCTTGCGGTCGGGCGAACCAGTCGGCGGCGTCATGCAGTTCTGGACGGGGTATATTTCACGGATGACGGCACCAACGCGCGCTTCTCGTGGCAGCATCAGCTTCAGTACGCTGGCTCTCGTGCTGGTGGCACTGGCCTGCACCCTGCTGGTGGCCCGGCGCGCGACCGCTGAGAGGGATGCAGGGAATCTACTGGTCGATCACGGTGTCGTGGCCGGCACCGATACCGCGCCGGTCAGCGCGCCCACGGCGGAACAGGCCATCGGCACCATCAAGGTGATGGCGCTCAACGGCAAGGTGATCCCCCTGCACACCAAGGGCGAACCGGCCATTCTCATGATCAGCTCGCGCACCTGCCCTTGGTGCAAGCGTGCGCTCAAAGACCTCGGCGTCATGGCGGCCGGCCGGCCGCTGCCGCGCCTCAAGCTCCTCACGCTCGAAGGGGCCGGCGAAGGGGTCGCCATGCTCGCCGCGGAGCAACTCACCGGCGCCCAACTCATCGGCCCGGCCGGTAACCGTGATCGGCAACGGCTCACCGGCCGCTACCGCGGCACCCCCACCTTCGTGGCGATCGACCGCAACGGGCGCGTGGTACGCACCCTCCCCGGCTATCCGATTCCCGACGAGATGAAGCACTGGTACGCCGTGATGGTCGGCGACCAGGACGTGCCCTAGCCCAGCCGGTTCAGCCGCTTCCGGTCGAGCGTGACCAGAATCGCGCACAGCGTGATCGTGACGGCCGAGACCACGCACCACGAGCAGAAGCCCCGCAGCACGATGAACTCGCCGTACTTGAGCCGCAGCGTGAACAGCACCGCCGGCCAGATCATCAGCTGCATCAGCGTATTCGGCCACGTGTCGTCTTCGTACTTCGCCATCGTACCGATCGTGGCGGCCACGAACAGCATCGCGTAGCCCACCGCCCCGATCAGCGCCACGTCGACGCCCAGGAACCAGCCGTAGCGGCTGCCCTGCACGTACTCGCATCCCCCGGCGCTACTGCAGCCGAGCGAACCGGTAAGGCCGAGCTTCCAGAGGTGTAGATACAGCGCGACCAGCCCCGAGACGAGGCTGCCCAACGCGATGCCCATGCGCTGTGTCACGTGAGACGAGGTAAGGGAGACCGAACGGCGGCGAGACTCTACCGCGTAAGATGCCCTGCCCGTAGCTTCGCGCGCCATGACCCCTTCTCCGAACGATCGCGATGCCCAGATGGCCGCGACCCGCACCCTTGCGCGCACCCGATGGCGGGTGGCCGCGGTCCTGACCATGCTGATGGTCGGGGTCTATTTCGGCTTCATTCTTCTGGTCGCCTATCGGCCCGCCCTGCTGGGTGGCCTCGTCAGCGACGGCCTCTCGCTCGGCATCGTCCTCGGCGCCCTGGTCATCCTGTCGGCCTGGGTGCTCACGCTGATCTACGTGCAGTGGGCCAACCGGGTCTATGACCCCGCCCTCGCCGCCCTCCGCGCGATGCCCGGCGCCGACGCCGCGGCGCGCGGATCAAGCGCCCCTCATGGAGGTGCCCAATGACCCTCGGCACTCCGGATCCGGTGGCGATCGGCTTCTTCGCCGTCTTCATCGCCATCACCCTGGGCATCACCTACTGGGCGGCCCGCCGCACCCAGACCGCCGACCACTTCTACGCCGCGGGCCGCTCCGTGACCGCCGGCCAGAACGGCTTCGCGCTGGCCGGCGATTATATGAGCGCGGCCTCGTTCCTGGGCATTGCCGGACTGGTGTCCACCAGCGGCTTCGATGGACTGATCTACTCCACCGGCTGGCTGGTCGGCTGGCCCGTGGTGCTGTTCCTGATCGCCGAGCCGCTGCGCAACCTCGGCCGGTACACCTTCGCCGACGTCGTCGCCTCGCGCCTCGATCCGATGCCGGTACGCATCAGTGCCACCGTCGGCACGCTGGCCACGATCGCCTTCTATCTCATCGCGCAGATGGTGGGCGCCGGAAGTCTCATCCGCCTGCTCTTCGGCATTCCGTACGAAACGGCGGTCGTGATCGTGGGCTGCGCGATGATGGCCTACGTGCTGTTCGGCGGCATGCTGGCCACCACGTGGGTGCAGATCGTGAAAGCGGTGCTGCTGCTTGGTGGCGCGGCCACGCTGGCCATCATGGTCCTCGCCAAGTTTGGCTTCGATCCGCGCCTGCTGTTCGCGGCCGCGGCGGCCAAGTACGGCGCCGGCGTGCTGGCTCCGGGCAAACTGGTCAGCAATCCGCTCGACGCGATCTCCCTCGGCATGGCGCTCATGTTCGGCACCGCCGGCCTGCCGCATATCCTGATGCGCTTCTACACCGTGCCTGATGCCCGCACCGCACGCCGCTCGGTGTTCATCGCCACGGGGCTCATCGGCCTGTTCTATCTGATGACGTTCGTGCTCGGCTTCGGCGCCATGGTGCTGGTGACGCCCGAGGCCATCAAGGCAATCGACGCCGGCGGAAACATGGCCGCACCGATGCTGGCGGAGTTGCTTGGTGGACGCGCCTTCCTCGGCTTCATCGCCGCCGTGGCGTTCGCCACCATTCTGGCGGTCGTGGCCGGCCTCGCGCTCTCGGGCGCCGCGGCAATTTCGCACGACATCTGGGCCAGCGTGATCCGCAAAGGCCATCCCAAGCCCGGCGAAGAGATCAAGGTGGCCCGCATCGCCACCGTCGTGCTGGCCATCGTGGCCATGGTGCTCGGCATCGCGTTCAAGGGACAGAACGTCGCCTTCATGGTCGGCCTGGCCTTTGCCATCGCGGCCTCCGCAAACTTCCCGGCCCTCGTGCTCAGCGTGTTCTGGCGACGCACCACGACGGCGGGCGCCGCCAGCAGCATGATCGTGGGCGCGACCTCGACACTCGTCCTCATCGCGCTCTCACCGGCCGTGCAGATTGATCTGCTGCACCATGCGACCGCCGTCTTTCCGCTCAAAAACCCGGCACTGGTCACGATTCCGCTGTCGTTCGCGACGGGCATTCTGGTGTCGCTGCTGCGCCCGGATAGGGCCAGCGAGGCGCGGCACGAGGCGATCGAGACGCGCCTCCTGCTGGGCGGCGACTGACACCGCGGCCGAAATAGCCGCACCGGTCCCGGCGGGATTACCCGCCCGGGACCGGACGCGCAGGATGGCAGTGCATCGCGCGACTCGATGCCGGCATGGTGTGCGTGAACGCAACGGTGGTCTCCGGCCGGCGCTCTCCATTCGGCGGCGTGAAGCAATCC
>CANGXK010000052.1 GCA_947457715.1 Gemmatimonadota bacterium | reverse complement strand
TTCCAGCAGTGGCTGGTTGATCGCGATCACCGGCGAATCATCACCCTCCTCCAGCACACCGCCGGTATTGCCTCCTGACAGCGCAAGCTTGCCCTGCTGCTGTTCCACGCCGTGATCATGCCCGTCGCCCGCCGTATGCGCGTGCTCACCGCTCACATCGCCGCTCAATCGCTGGAACACCACATCACCGACCGCCTGCCGCAATCGCCCCTGATCGCGCGCAAGCCTCCGCGATTCGCTCAATAGCGCCTTGCGCTCCAGCGCCGCCCGTTGCTTCGCAAGCTTCTCGGTGAGCAACAGCAGCATACGCTGACTGAGTAGCGACTTGTCGACCTCGGGCGGTGGCGCGGGCTCGACCGCCACCGAGTCGTACTCAGCGGCGCGCGCGATCCGGAACGAACGCGTTTCACTGCTGCCGTACTCGCGGTTCGCCACCGGGTGCGCATCCCGCGCGATCGCGCGGAGATGCACGATATCGCCCGGCACGAGCTTGAGCGCGGCGAGGTCTACCACCGCGCGGATCGTGCCCGCCCGGCCGCCCGTGAATGTGCGGGCACCCAGCTGCACCGTGCGCGCGGTGAACCGCTCGCCCTCGCCTGAACTGACGATAAGTTCGAAGCGCGCCTGCGCCAGACCAATGTCATCACGCACGGATGCCGCCAGCGTGAGCGAACCCTCAGGGGTGCGGAACACGCTGTCGCGCGCCGGCTGCCGCAGCGACACGACCGGTATCGAATCGGCACGCCCCTCGATCACCAGCAGTCGCGCACGACCGCCCCGGTCGAGCTGCAACGTGACCGGCCCATCGGTGGCCACCGTCCGCACCTGCCATCCATTCCCGTCCGCCGTGGGCACCACGACCCGCTCGCGCTGCGCAATCGCCAGCGTATCGGCGGCCTCACCCACGATGCGCTCGATCACGTGCTCCGGCGCGGGGCCGGGGCCGTGCAACAGCACCATGCTGCCGCGCACGGCCGCGACGTTCTGCACGTCGCCCAGTTGCTGCGGCGCACGACGCATATAGGCTGGTGCATCGATTCGCACTTGCCAGGCCCCCAGCGGCGGTACCGGCGTCCGCATGGCGGGATCGCCGGTCACGGCGCGGAGGCTCGAGCCTGCCGAGCTCCCCGCCGTGCGGCGCACCAGCGCGCCGATCAGCAGCACCGTCAGTGCCCCGGCCACGAAGAGCGTCGGACCGAGCAATTGATGCCTGGCCGAACGCCGCAGGGCCCGCGGCACATCGGTCCGCGCGAGCACCGCACGTGCCGACGCCTGCAGCAGCGGACTCTCCGCCGTGGCACGCGCCGTCGCGCGCGCCGTCGCGTCGTCATACGACGCCCGGAGCCCGACGAAGGCCTCGACCAAGGTGACCAGGGCGAAGCTCACCATCGGTGCGTCGGCCGCGCGCTCTTCGATCCACAGGGCCGCGCGAAGGTCGGTGATGCGGCGCACACGGTACCCGGCTAGTACCCAGCTCGCCAGCAGCGTCACGACGAGCGCGAGCGCGATGGCCATTCCGGTGCTGCGTGCGGCGACGATCGGGCCGCCGCCCCGTGCCAGGCGCACGCCCTCGAACATGATCCACGCCGACAGGGCGAGACCGCAGGCGAGCAGCGTGGCCCGCAGGTACACCACTCGGGTGAGCGCACGGCGGACCCCCGCCACGACCGGGAGGAATGTCATCTCGCTCACGACGCCCCCACCCCCGTGGAGCCGCGCCGTACGACCTGCTCGGCCAGCAACGCCACGAGTGCGAGCGCCAGCAGCGCCGCCGCCAGCCACACGGGTCGCGTCGTGCGCGAACCGCTGCCACTCTCGCGAAACGTGCTGGCCGGTGCGTACGCCGAAGGCGCTGCCCCTCCTGAAGTCCCCGATGGCTCGCGCGGCGCCGGCACACCGCGCCCGCCGCACGGGGCCCGCAGCGCCTGCAGCAGGCCATCAGCCGCCGGTGACAGCAACAGATCGCTCCGCTCGGCTACGGCGAGCGCAACCTCACGCACGCACGACACGCCGCGCGTCCGCTCCACCGCAACAGCGACACCGTCGCTCCACCAGACGATCGCCCGCAGGCTATCCGACAACACGGGGGGCAACGCCGTGCGCACCCAGGGCGCCACCAACGCGATGTCCGCCGCGACCACCGCATCCACCGAGTCCTGCACGGGGGCCGCGCGCCAGCCGGCCGGCACACCATTCACCGGCCACAGCACCGTCACGCGGGCACGTGCCGCGTCATCGGTGTTCCCACGATGCACGAGCACGTCCGGGACATCCGCCTGCAGTGCACGGGCGCCGACCGCGCCGCGCGAGGCGTAGGCCGCCTCGACCACATCCATTCCCGGTGACGTGCCCGCGCGCAGGACACGAACGGTGCCCGGTGCCAACCGGGCCGACGCACTCGTATCGAACGGCGCCGCGCGCTCGGCAGGCACCAGGTGGATGCGCGCGGGCCACTGGCTGCGCCAGGCATCCCAGCCACGGCGCGACCGCACCGCCTCCGGCATGACCACGGTCAGTGACAGCTGCGTCAACGAGGCATTCGCCTGCACCTGACGCGCCGACTCGCGAATGGCGGCGGCGATCGCCACACCGGGATCGTCGGACACGCCATGTACCCAGAGCAGCGTGGGCCGCACCACCTTCGCCGTGTCCCCCGTGGACGCCGCAGCCTCGATGCGCGACACCAGCGCGGCAGAATCCGCACGCAGCGCCCGATCGATCACGATGATGGACGACACGCCTGCGCCCCGCGTACTGCAACGCGCGCCGGCCAGGGCCGCCCCAGCCGCCAGCAGCGCGATCACGCGCAGCAGCAGTAACGCCACATCGTTGGGCTTCGCCTGCCGTGCCACCGCGCGTGCATGGCGCTCCGGAATGAAGCGCGCCGTCGGCAGCAGGATCGTCCGCGGCTGTCGCACCGAGAGGAGATGCAGCGCGGTGATCGCCAGCGCTGCGGCCAGCGCCACGCCGAAGATCCAGGGGATCGCGAAGCCGATCATCGGGGGAGCCGGATGTGAATCACGAGAGAGCCAGCCCCGCCACGACCGCGCGTACGGCACGTGCCGGTGCCACGTCGGTCACGACCTCGGTATACCCGGCACCGAGCGCACACCACCGATCGCGCACCTGCGCACGGAACGCCTCGAAGCGCGTTGCGTAGCCGCCGCGCACATCGACGCCGGTGACACGCGAGACGGTGGCATCTTCCGGATCCTGCGCGCGCAACACCCCCTCGGGGAGCGCGAGCTCCTCGCGCGCCACGATGTGCACGCACTCCAGCATCGCACCACCCGCCACCAGCACCGAGGCATTCCGGAGTGTCGCGTCGTGATCACCGAGGCTGTCGGTCACCAGCACGCAGCGCGCGGTGACTGGAACCTGCATCAGCGCCGGCGCCAGCGCGCTCGCCCCCCCGGGGCGCAGGGTATCCAGCGCGCGCGCGATCTCGCGCACGGTACCGCGCCGCGTACGTGGCGGCATGCGCAACACCCCGTCGGCATGCAACGCCATCACGCCCACCGGATCGCCCGACGCCTGCGCGACGGCGGCCAGACCGACCGCGACGGCGCACGCCATGCGCCATTTGCTCATGCCGCCCGCCGCCGGGAAGTCCATACTGGCACTCCCGTCGAGCACGATCCACGTGGGCACCAAGGCACGGTCATCACTCAACCGCACGAAGGCCCGATCACTGCGCGCGAGCAGCTTCCAGTCGAGCGCGCGCGGATCGTCACCCTGCCGGTACAGGCGATACTCCGTGAATTCGCCCGCCGTTCCGCGCTGCCGCGACCGGTGCGCGCCCGAGGGCGCCGCCGCCACCGCGCGGCGCGCCGGCCAGCGCACGCCACGCAGGCCATCGAGCAGCGGCCCGTAATCCAGGCGCATCGCTGCCGTACGGTCAGGCCGGCAGCGCGCTGCCCGGCGCTGCCACGTGCGACAACAGCGCCTCGATGATCGGTTCCGCCGTCACGCCGTCCGCCTCGGCCGCGAAGTTCGGCAAAATGCGATGGCGCAGCACCGGCATCGCCACGCGGCGAATATCCGCCGGTGACACCGCGGCACGCCCGGCCAGCAGTGCCGACGCCTTCGCCCCGAGAATCAGGGCCTGCCCCGC
Source organism: Gemmatimonadota bacterium (assembly GCA_947457715.1). The sequence continues at coordinate 6,133 of CANGXK010000052.1, read as the reverse complement.
GCGCGGCCCGGCGCCCCAGCGCACATACTGGCGCACGATGTTCGGCGCCGACGCCTCCTGCGGCCGCGTGGCCCGCACGAGCTTCGCGGCATACGTGAGCACCAGTTCACTGCACGGCAACTCGCGCACCAGGCGCTGCAACGCCAGCGCATCCTCCGCGGAGAACACCGCGTCGATGGGCGCGCCGCGCTTGCCGGTCGTCGTGCGCAGAATCGAGATTTCCTCGGCTTCGGTGGGATAGCCCACGCGGATGTCAAACAGGAAGCGGTCGAGTTGCGCTTCCGGCAGCGGATAGGTGCCTTCCTGCTCGATCGGATTCTGCGTCGCGAGCACGAAGAACGGCTCCGGCAGTTTCATCGTGTGGCCCGCGGCGGTCACACTGTGCTCCTGCATCGCCTCGAGCAGCGCCGCCTGGGTGCGTGGCGGCGCGCGATTGATCTCGTCGGCCAGCACGATGTTCGCGAACACCGGCCCCTGCACGAACCGGAACGCACGCGACCCGCCGCCGCTCTCTTCGAGAATTTCCGTCCCCGTGATGTCGCTCGGCACGAGGTCGGGGGTGAACTGTATGCGCCGGAACTCGAGTTGCATCGCGTCGGAGAGCGACTTGATCATCAGCGTTTTCGCCAGGCCGGGCACACCCACCAGCAGGGCATGCCCGCCGGCCACGAGCGCCATCAGAATCTCGTCGACGACCGCATCCTGTCCCACGATGCGTTTGGCGATCTCGCCACGCAGCCGCTGCACGGCCGCCATCAACGACTCCGGCGACCGTTCGCTCACCGGACCGGCCGACGCCGGCGTCCCGTCACGAACAGCGTGGACGCGTCACGCGCCCCGGCCGACCGCAGTGACTGCGCCTCGTTCGTCACTTCGGCGCCGTGCAGCTTGACCATGTAGCTGTCGATCTGCTCGACGTCGGGCAGCAGCAGCGCCATCGCGGCCTGCTTCACATCACGCACCCGCGTCTCCGGCGCCGCTTCCACGCGCACCGCGTCCCAGACCTCGGCCGCCTGCACGCGCACCGTCCACAACGTTGGCGCCTGATCGCTCGCGAGCCGGATGATCTCCGGCCGTACGCGCAGCGAGTTCACGAAATGCGTCGCGCTCACCGTCATGCCACGCCCTCCGGCAACATCACGACGGTCTCCGCAGCCACCACCACCGGGATCGGCGGCGCCGGTGGCAGTGAATCGAGGAAGCGGGCGACCTGCTGATCGAACATGTACGTCGATCCCGAAACCACCGTGCCCGCATCCGTGACACGGGCCGCAATCACCAACTCCTCACCGCCCTGGCCACGCATCGCGAGATGCGAAGGCCCCTGCTTCTCGATGAACGCAGCGTACACACCGCTGCGGCGCGTGAAATGACGCGCGGCACGCGCGAGGACATCGGCGACGGGCAGCGACGTGAGTCGTTCCTGCAATTGGCGATTTGACTGCTGGTGCATACGGGCGATCCGGATTGAGCGGGAGAGCGGAAAGAACGACAGCGAGGATCAGTGGTCGGCGTCGACCGGAAAGACCAGAGTCCATCCGCCTTCCGCGTCCGGATGACCAGCCGTCTCCTCGATGTGCAACTGTCCGCCGAGTCGCCCCGCGAGGACGGTGGCCAGCGGCTGATCGAGGGCCGTCACCGCCGCTCGCACCACCCCGAAGGGGTCGTGCAACGGTCGGCGCGGCATATCCGGAAGTATACGCGCAGTCGCAGGGGGAGGTTGATCCCCGGCGCGGTCCGTCCGCTCACCCGTCGCGGCATCCCGCCATCCGACCTGCAGCGCGACAAACCCACGCCCCAACCGCACCCCCGTATTCACCGTTCCACCTTCCCGGCACGCCGAGCGGACCGCCAACCCGACCACCAGTTCCAGGAGGCGGGAGAGCCAGTGAAGGTCGCCACGGATCGTGGGCAGAAGCACCGTCGGCTCGTCCACGTGGATCGGGACCATCGACGCCCGGCCGCGCCACGTCGCCACCGCCGACAACAGCGGCTCGCGCGGATCCACATCGGCCACTTCGGCCGAGAAGTCGTCGTGGGTCACAAGGTCATAGTCGCGCGCCGCCACGGCCAGCGCATGGACCGCCGCCATGCGCGCCGACACATCGGCCGGATCGCCCGGTGCCGTGAGTGCCAACAACGCATCGACGACACCGTGCACCGTGCGGTCGCGATCCCGCGACGCGCGGTGCCACACCGTCGCCTGTCGCTCGAGCTGGGCGTTCGCTTCCGCCAGCGCCGCATTCGCGCGACGCAGCGCGTCCGTACGGCGGGACTTGTCCGTCGCCGCCGCCAACTGATCGGCCACGACCCGCACAAGCGCCCGCTGCTCGTCACGCACGTGCGTGGCATCGGCGAAATAGAATGCCACCGCGCCGATCGGCCCGTCGGCGGTTTCCATCGGCGCGGCGATGATCGAGCGGAACCCCAGCTCTTCGGCAACATCGTGCCACACCTCGAGTGACGAATCGGCCAGCAGATCCGAGACCTCGACCAGTCGGCGCTCCGCCACCGCCATGCCGCTCGGTCCGTCACCCACGCGCACCCGCAACGCCCCGATCCAGTGCCGATGCTTCGCCGGCCATTCGTGCTGCGCGACCGGGCGCAGTAACTCACCATCCTCGCCCAGTTCCATCACCAGCGAAAAGGTGGCGCCGAGCAGTGGCGTAACCCGGTCGAGCGCGAACTGCTGGACGTCACTCGGCCGGTCCGCCAGCAGAAAGGCATGCGCGATCTCACGCACCGCCAACAATTCACGCGCGTCGCTCACCTCAGACGGCCCGTGGACGCTTGGGCGACAGCGGACGCACTTCCAGCCGGTGCACCAGCATGTGCGGAGGCGCCTCGATGGCGAAGCCCACCGCATCGGCCACGTTCTGCGGCTCCAGCATCCAGCTGCGGTTCGTGCCCTCGGGGAACAAGTCGGTGTCCACCGAGCCCGGCGTGATCACCGACACCCCGACCCCGGCATCACGCACTTCCAGCATCAGCGATTCGGCGAAGCCCATCACGAAATGCTTGGTGCCCGTGTAACAGGTACCGCCCACGAACGTGTTGCGACCCGCCGTGCTGCCGATGATGCACACATGCCCGCGACCACGGGCCACCATGCCCGGGAGCACGGCCCGCGTGACGTGATACAGCGCGTTCACGTTCACGTCCACCTGCCGATGCCATTCCTCGGCCGTCATCTCGAGGAAGGGTTTCATCACGGCGACACCGGCGTTGTTAACGAGCACATCGACATAGAGACCGGCGAGTCGCTGCGCCGTCGCCAGCGCCTGCTGCACATCCACCGTGATGCACTGCACGGACGCGCCGAGTGCCCGGCACTCGCCGGCGGCGGCGGCAAGCCGGGCTTCATCGCGGGCCACGAGGACCAGGTCATGCGTGGGCGCGAGACGCAGCGCGATGGCGTGGCCGATGCCGCGCGAGGCGCCGGTGATGAGCGCAACAGGACGGGGACTGGCGGTGGTGGTCATGCGCGAAAGGTACCCGCCTGCCGTAACGGGGAAAGCCGCCCATCCTGCGCCTTAGATACACGATCGTGACACAACCGTCGCCAGTTGGTCACAAGCTCCCCGGAAGTTGCCAGATCAATACAGATCAGCAGTCCGCCGTGCTCTATCGCCCTTCGCGCCTCTTCGTGATCCCACTCCTGCCGCACGCGGCACGATCAAGCCGCTCTGTCCATTGGGCGGTGTTCGCGCTGCTCCTGACGGCATGCCGTCCGAGCGACACCGATCGCCCCGCCGATACGACGACCGCATCCGACACGCTGCGTCCCGTCCTCGTCACGGCCGCCGTGCCGAACGACTCCGACGACCCGGCGATCTGGATCGACACCCTCGATCCCTCCCGGTCTCTCGTGATCGGCACCGACAAGGGAGACAGCACCGGCGGGCTCTATGTGTTCACCCTCGACGGACGCATCGACACCACGCGCACCCGTCGGCCGCTCAAACGCCCGAACAACGTCGATGTCATCACCGGCATGCAGGTCGGTGGGCAGTCGATCGACATCGCCGTCACGGCGGAACGCGGCCGGATGTCGCTGCGCGTCTTCCGGCTCCCCGATATGACCCCGATCGACGGCGGTGGCCTTGCGCTGTTTGACGGCGATTCCACCCGTGCCCCGATGGGCGTCGCCCTGTACCGACGGCCGTCGGACGGCGCGGTCTTCGCGATCGTGGGCGGCAAGAGCGGTCCGCGGGATGGCTACCTGTGGCAGTATCGCCTGACCGATGCCGGCAACGGGACCGTGGGTGCGACCCGTGTACGCGCGTTCGGCGCCTACAGCGGCAAAAAGGAGATCGAGGCCATCGCCGTCGATCAACAGCTCGGCTTCGTCTATTACAGCGACGAGACCGTGGGGATCCGGAAATATCACGCCAATCCCGACCACGCCGACGCGTCGGAGGAACTCGCGCTCTTCGGCACGACCGGATTCGTGAGTGATCACGAGGGCATCGCCGTGTATCCGACGAGCGATTCCACCGGCTACCTCGTGGTTTCCGATCAGCAAGGCCAGCGCCTGCAACTGTTCGCGCGCGAAGGCCGCGCGGGCGCACCGCACGCCCATGTCGCACTGGCCACGATCCCGGTGGCTGCCCAGGAAACCGATGGCCTCGACGTCACGGCCACCGCGCTCTCCCCGGCGTTTCCCGAAGGACTGCTCGTGATGATGTCGACCGACAAGACGTTCCACTTCTACGACTGGCGCGACGTCCGCAAGCGCCTTCCTCCCAACTGATGATCTCCATGCATTTGTCGCTTCGCAGTCTGGCCATGGGCCTGCTGCTCGTTGCTGCTCCCCTCGGTGCCCAGGGTGTGGTGACCGGCTCCGTCACCGACCCGAATGGACGTCCGCTCTCCGGTGTGCTGGTGTCCGTCGACGGCACCGCCATTCGCGCGGCCACCCAGAATGGCACCTACCGCGCCGTCAATGTGCCCGCCGGGGCGCGGTCGCTGACGTTTCGCTACATCGGCTTTCAGGCCGTCACCAAGACCGTCACCGTAACGTCGGGCGCCACCGCTACGCTCGACGTGAAGATGGCCGCCGCCATGACGACGCTCTCCGCACTCGAGATCAAAGGACAGGTCGCCGGACAGGCGTCGGCACTCAATCAGCAGCGCACCGCGTCGACGATCTCCAGCGTGATCGACAACGAGCTGGTGGGACGTCTCCCCGACCCCAACATGGCCGAAGCGCTCGCCCGCGTGCCGGGTGTGGCTGTGCTTCGCGACCAGGGCGAAGGACGCTTCGTGCAGATCCGCGGCACGAATGCCGATCTCAACTCGATGTCGCTGAACGGCCTGCGTATCAGCTCCCCCGAGCAGAACAGCCGGCAGCTGCCGATGGACATCGTACCGTCCGATCAGGCCGCGCAGATTCAGATCTCCAAGACGCTCACACCCGACATGGACGCTGACGCCATCGGCGGCAACGTGAACATCGTCACGCGCACCGCACGCGCCAACCAGCCCTTGCTGAACGCTACCTTCGCCGGCGGTGCCAACCAGCTCGGCGGCGGCGCCCTGGTCAACGTCGGCGCGAACGCCGGCAAGCGCTTCGGCGCCTCGCAGAAGTTCGGTGCAATGGTCGGTGGCACGTACTACAAGAACGAGCGCGCCTCGCAGAACATCGAAGGCGACTGGTGCTCGCAGACCCGCAATTGCGGCGTTGCGCCATCGCTCACTTCGCTCGACGCGCCGAACCTGTTCGAGCTGCGTGACTATCCGCAGGTCAACCGTCTCCGTGCAGGCCTCAACGGGACGCTCGACTACCTGCTGGACAACAACAGCAAGCTGTTCGTGCGCAGCACGTTCAATCGTTTCTCCGACGACGAAGTCCGCGCCCGTGCCCGCTTCCGCTTCCGCGGCGGCAGCAGCTCCCGCTGGACGCAGGTGACGCCAGATTCCGGCACCACGACCGGTTCGCAGTTCGATCGCGATATCCGCCTGCGCGAGGTCGTCCAGGACATTCTCACCGCGCAGATCGGCGGCGAGCATTTTGCGAAGGACGGCAAGGCGCTCGACTGGGCCATCGGCACCTCCCGCGCGTCCGAAAGCCGTCCGGACGTGCTCACGATGTCCTTCCGGCAGAGCGGCATGACGCTCGGCTACAACTTCG
>CANGXK010000051.1 GCA_947457715.1 Gemmatimonadota bacterium | reverse complement strand
GTTCAACGCATCGCCGGTGTCGCCGCGTGGTTGCGGCCTGAAGACAAACGGCTCGGCCGGACGCAGCCTCGATGACGGCACGTTCCTCGGCACGGTGAACCTGGCCGATCCCGACCTCAAGTTCCCGCAGCTGCTCCGCGCCACGCTTGGCTATGACCGTAAGCTGCCGGGCGATGTGATCGCGACGTTCGACGGTCTGTACTCGCGCTCCATCAATAACTTCTTCTACAACAACATCAACATCCCGCAGACGGGTCGCATCGACGCGCAGGGACGCACCGTGTTCGCCAATTTCGCGGCGACGGGCATCCCGACCGTCTCGCCGCTCTTCCCGGTGTACGGTTCAAACGTCATCGAGCTCTCCAACCAGAGCAAGGATTACGCGTACAGTGGCACCGGTCAGCTCCGCAAGCGCTTCACTGGCGCGTTCGAAGGCTCGGTGGCGTACACGTACGGTCGCAGTTACTCGGTGACCGACCTGACGTCGTCGGTGGCGCTCTCCAACTGGCAGTTCGGCCGCGTGTACTCGGGGCTGCAGACCGACCAGCCGGTGAACGCGTCGCTGTTCGACCAGCCGCACCGCCTGCTCATCAACGGCACCTACACGGCGCCGTGGAAGTCGAATCAGACGAATATCACGTTCTATTACAGCAAGGCGTCGGGCACTCCGTACTCGTTTGTGTACGGCGGCAACGGTGGCCGTGGCGACATGAACGGCGACGGCTCGAACGCCAACGACCCGATCTACATCCCGACGGGTCCGTCCGACCCGAAGATGGGCTTCGTGGCCACGACGGTGAGCGGCGTGACGTTCACGCCGGCGCAGCAAGCCGCGCTGCTCGACCAGTTCATCAAGGACAACAGCTGCCTCGAGTCGCAGCGCGGCACGATCATGCGGCCGACGTCCTGCCGCAACCCGATGTTCGATCGCTTCGACCTGACGATCGAACAGCAGTTGCCGACGATCCGTGGCGAGCGCGCGACGCTCCGCCTCGACATCTTCAACGCCGCGAATCTGCTGAACAGCAAGTGGGGACGCATCAAGTCCGCCACGGCGAACGGCAATGCGACGCTGCTGCAGGTCCAGTCGTTCTCCAGCGCCGATCCGAGCACGCAGGTGCCGGTCGTGACCTTCACGAACAACTTCAACACGCAGTTCACGCCGCTGAACTTCAGCCAGTTTTATCAGCTGCAGGCGAGCTTGCGGTTGTCGTTCTAAGGTCGTGGTGAGGGGGGTGTAAGGAGAGCGGCGCCGGAGACGGCGCCGCTTTTCTTTTGTGGTGGCTGGGAACTGCGAACTGCAAACTCCCCAGGAAGCAGGGGGGAGGGTATCAGGGGGCAGGAGGCAGGGGAACTACGTCCGCAGGGGAGCGGTGGCGTGAATCGGATGACAATGCGGCCGAGTGTGGCTGCTATCCTCGGCGGCATGCAAGATCCAGCCAACATCCAGGCGTGGCATCGCGCGATTGCGCTGGCGGTCCGCGTGCATCGCATTTCCCGCGGCATCAAACGCACGCAGGCGCCAGGGCTCCGCTCGCAGGTCGATCGCGCCGTGGATTCGATCCCCTCCAACATTGCCGAGGGCGTTGCTCAACCCAGTGCCGCCGACTGCGCGCGATTCCTCAGTTACGCCGTTTCGTCGGCCTTCGAAGTCGAAAGCCACCTCATTCTCGCCGACAAACTGGGGCTCAACCTCGTCGGCATCGAGGACGCACTCGACGAGACCCGCCAGATCCGCCGCATGACCTTCAGTTTGCGAAAGCACTACGTGGAAAAGGCAAAGCGAGAAAAGCCAAAGGGGCGCGACAGCTAACTGTCGGCGCCCCCCCGTGCGTTCGTACCCCCCCTGCCTCCTGCCCCCTGATACCCTCCCTCCTGCTGCCTAGGGAGTTCGCCGTTGGCAGTTCAGAAGTGGTAGCCCGTCCTAGAAGATCCGCAAATTGATGTACTTCTTCGGATTCTTCTTCAAATCCATCACCAGCGAATCCACCCGCAGCAGCAGCGTATCCAAGCGCGCGTACACCGCCGGATCATTCAACAGCTTGGCCGCCGTGCCGTTGCCGTTGCTCACCTTGTCGAGCACGCCCTGCACCTGCGCGTTCGTCTGCTTGAAGTCACGCGTGAGCCCCTCGAGTTGCGCCGAGGTGGCCTGCAGGTTCTTCACCGTCGAATCCACCTTCGTCGAATCCACGCTCGCCAGCGTGCGACGTACCGACTGCTGCGTGAGCGTGAGCTGCTTCGACTGCTCGGCGGTGACCGCGCTCAGTTGCGCTACGAGCTTCGTGAGATCGGCCACCGTCTGCCGTACATCCTTCACGCCGCCGCCTTCCACGAACTGCAGGCGTGCTTCGTCGGTCAGGGCGCGGATGTTGATCGCGATCGAGTCGCCCTTGCTCAGCAGCTCCGGCACGCCCGGTGAGCCGGTGCCCACCGGGATGGTGTCGCCTTCCGCCATGTAGCCCTGGCGCCCGACGACCGGCGTGAGCGCGATCAGCTGGTCGCCGAAAATGCCGTTGGCCTGCACGGTCGCAGTGGTGCCTGATGGCACCTTGTACTGAGGCTGCATCTGCAGCCTGACCGAGATCGTACCATCGGGGATCAGATCCACCTTGTCGACATACCCGACCTGCACGCCGGCCAGGAGCACGGGCTGTCCCTGCTTCAGACCGGCGCCCCACTTGAAGCGCGCGAACATCGGATAGCCGCCACCGAGACCGCCGCGGGCGATCCAGATCGTGCCGCCAATACCGAGTACCACCGCCACCAGCAGAAGGAGACCGACAAGCAGTTCGTCGCGTCGTTTCGTCGTCATGTAGAGAGAGAAAGCAGGCCGTCAGGCCTGAATGAATGGAGCAAGGACGGCAGCCACGAGGGCATCGAGCACCAGAATGCACACGGACGCGATGACCACGGCGAGCGCGGTCGACCGACCGACGCCTTCCGCGCCCGCTTCGGTCACGTATCCCTCGTAGGAACAAACGAAGGCGATCGCCGCGCCGAACAGGAACGCTTTGATCAGCGAGTACACCACTTGAAACGCGGTGAACGCGAGGCGCAGGCCTGCCACGAAGTCGTCGGTCCGCACGTCGGTGGCGGTGATCAGAATCGCCCACGCGCTCAGGATCGCCGTGCTGTTGGCCAGAATCACCAGCGCCGGCAACATCACGATCCCGGCGAGAAAGCGCGGCAGGGCGAGATAGGCGACCGGGTCGAATGAGAGCGTTTCCAGCGCATCGATCTGCTCGGTCACGCGCATCGTGCCGATTTCCGCTGTCATGCGCGCCCCTACGCGTCCCGTCAGCACCAGCGCGGTCAGCAGCGGTCCCAGTTCGAGCACGATGCTCTGTCTCGTGATCAGGCCAACCACCGACAGTTGCACGCCGGGAAACAACTGGTAACGTGTCTGGAAGGCCGTCACGCCGCCGAGGAACGCGGCGACGATGATGGTGAGAGGGACCGACTCGACACCCATCGTGCGCATCTGTCGGATCGTCTCGGGCACCCAGGTTTCCGGGTCGCGCACGCCGCGCACGATATCGCGCGCGAAGTACGCCCGTTTGCCAAGCGCACGGAGAATGCCCTCCGCCCGCCGTGCCGCCGCCCCTCCGATGGGTCTCACGTCCGCACCCGCGCCAGCAACACGAGCGCGAACAGCCCGCAGGCGATGTTGGGCACCCACGCCGCAATGTCAGGAGGCATGAGCCCCTTACCGCCGATCGCCTTGGTCAACTGAATGAGGACGAGAAAGAGAATGGTCGTGGCCAGACTGATCGCGATGCCGTAGGCGGCGCCGCCGCGCTGCGAACTGGTCGCCAGCGGAGCACCGAACAATGCAATGATGAGACAGGTGACCGGAATCGCCAACTTCAGCATCCGTTCGACTTTCAGCAGGTTGACATCGGCTCCCGATCGCTCGAGCGCCCGGATGAACCGGGTCAGGTCGGCGAAGTTCATCTCGCTTGGTTGCCGTTCCGAGGCCTGCAGGTCCTGCGGCTTCTCCGTAAAGTGCCGATCGATCAGCGAATCGAAGGCAACCGCCCGGTCGGTGGAGTCGTTCGGGACCACATGCACCATGCCCGAGTGGAGGACCCAACCGCGATCGGCGTACCATTTCGCGCTCTTGGCGGCAACCAGTACGCCCGGCCGCTTCGCTGAACCGCGCTCCTCAATCTCGAGACTCTCTACGAGTCGCTGGCGCACATCGAGGGTGTAGACGCGGTACACGCGCCCCGCTTCACTGGCGAACGCGAAGTTGTAGCGGTTGTTGTCCCGGTCCTGCCCCTGGCCGGCCAGCAGCTTGAGGCGCTGGGCGTTGGCTGGCGGGGCCAGTTCCGCGAATACCAAGTCGATTCCCATGGCCACCGTCGCCATCACCAGGATGGGGGCGATGAAGCGGTAGAAGCTGATCCCGGAGGCTTTCGCCGCCGTGATCTCGGAGTACCGGGTGAAGGTGCCGATCGAGAAGACCGTCGCGAACAGCACCGCGGCGGGGAGCACCATGAACAGCGTATCGGGAATCCAATAGACGTAGCTCATCGCCACGGCTTTCAGTGCAAGCTTGCGCTCCGTGTACTTTCGCAGATTGTCCACCAGGTCGATCACGAAGACGAGCACTGGGAACCCCAGTGTCGTGACCGTGAAGATCCGCGTGAACTCGGCGGCGACGTATCGGTCGAGTGGCGTGATGAACCGACGCCTCACGCGCCCACCGCCGTCTGGCCACCGCTCGTGCCGGCCTTCGCCGCCCGCTCGCGCTTCATCTGGACGGCCAGCGCGCGTCTGGCGCCCCGGTCGGCCCACCAGTCACGGATCCCGCCGCCACGCGACGTGTCGGTCGTCGATTCCACACGCCACAGGAGCACGAGACCCGTCACCGTAAAGATGGCATTCGCGATCCACATCGCGATCGACGGCCGAACGAGGCCCTTGTCGGCCAGCGCCTCGCCACCCATGAGACAGATGTAGTACAAGCCGAACACGCCGATGCTCACACCGATCGTGACGCCCACACCGCCACGCGGAAAGCGCAGGGCGATCGGCGGTCCGAACAGCACGAAGACAAAACAGGCGAATGACAGCGCGAATTTCTTGTGGATTTCCACGGTGAGGCTGTCGAGCCCTTCCCGTGCCGGACCGAGTTGCGCTTCGGCCGCCACCATCGATCCGCGGTACACGCTCATCGAGTCTACGCTCGGCGGCAGCGCCGCCGGCGGCGCGAGCGTGGGTGTCGTGGGCGTGGGCGTGAGCGTGGGCGGCGGCGCCGGCACGACCACGCCCAGCGTGTCACCTGCGGGCGTCACCTGCGATGCCGTTGTCACCGGTGCCTGCGCCTTGGCCGGTTTCGGGAGGAACAGCGACGGCAGGGTCACACAGTAGAACTGCGCCAGCCCTTCGTTGGCGGGACGGTCGCGCGGCGCCTTGAGCGTCTTCGTGCCCGGCGCAACGAGCCGGCTGGCGTACATGATGTACTCTTGTCTCACGCGCCGGAACTCCAACGCATCGGTGGCATACCGGCGATGCATCTCACACACCGTCATCTCGCGGTCGCTGCGGAAGTCGTCATTGCTGGTGCTTTCGAAGCCCCGCGTGATGCCGCGCACCTTCACGGTCTGATCGATGAAGTAGCTGCGCTGCAGCCGCTTCACGTCGCCACGGACGAATTCCTGCGAGTATCCATCGAACAGCTGCAGCAGCAGGTCCTGGCCGTTCCTCGTGAGCGAGAACAGTCCGCTGTCAGCGTAAATCGTCTTGCGCTCCGGCCCCTTCGTCAGATCATAGATCACGACGTCGTACATCTTGTTCGTGTTCGCATCGCTGCGGGCGATACGCAGGAAGAACTGGTCCGTCACCGCGTTCATCGCCTGATCCCGCAAGGCGAGCGTCGGCTTCGTCTTCGCGATATCGTTCTGCAGAATGCGCAGTTCGTGGTTGGCGCGCGGCAACACCTGATCATTGAACGCGACCATGGCAAGCGACAGCAGCGCGGCGCACACCAGCACCGGCATCATCAGGGTTCGGACACGCACACCATTCGCCTTGAAGGCGGTGATCTCGTGTTCGGCGGCCATGCGGCCGAAGGTGTAGAGGGTCGCCACCAGCACGGCCATCGGCATCGTCATGGCGACGGTGAATGGCAGCGACAGGACGAAGAATTTGCCGATGGCCGACCAGGGGAGTCCCTTGCCGGCAAGGTTCGCCAACTGGCGCGCGACGTACTGCAGCATAAGCAGCGACGTCAGCGCAGACAGCGCGAACAGGAGAGGTCCGACGTGCTCACGCACGATATAGCGGGTAACAAGCTTCACGACGTAAATTCCTCAGTGACCACCCGCATTATCAAGGGCGCGTCGGCCTGGAGTCGATAATTTGCGCCCGCAGTTTTTGACCGTACGGCGGCGACAGGGCTGGCCGCTGGTACCCCACGACCGGAGTTCGGTGCGCAGGTTGCTCCACGCATGGGCGCTCGCGGCATTGCCCATGGCATTGCCCATGGCATTGCCTATGGCCGCCTCCCTGATCGCGTGTCCGCTCGCAGCGCAGCAAGTCGCCCCCCGGCCCTTGTCTTCGCCCGCAGGGGCGCGTTTGGGCGCCGATACGCTGCGCCTCAAGGTCCCCCCCGTGCTCGGCCCCTTTGGGGCGGCTACGGCGCTTCGTCCCGATCCGGCCCGCCTCGCCGACCGCGTGGTCGCCGTCGCCCGGCGCCGACATGACCAGCGCATCGGCTCCCAGTGGGCGCGGACCGTCGCGGCAGGCCTCGCGGTCCCGATTCCGCCAGCGGTGGCCGCACGGACCGACAGCGGCCCCACACCGGGAGCGCTGGTCCCGCTCGTCCCGCAGCGCCGAGCTGGCGCCGACGCCGCGACGCAACTGGCGACCGACCTGCTCGGCGATTTCGGCGATCTCGGCATCGCGCTCAATTCGCGACTCGAATCGAAGGTGCAGCGCAGCCGCAACGAGCGATGCACCACCGCCCAGCTCACGATCCTCGGCAACAACTGCTTCGGCATCTTTCAGCCGGCCTTCGACTTCCAGTTCAACGTGCGTACGGGTGGCGTCGTCGCCGATCGCGTCTTTGTCAATGTCGACTATGACTCCCAACGGGAGTTCGACGCGTCGAACAACATTTCGGTGCGCTACCAAGGGAAGTCCGACGAAGCGCTGCAGACCCTCGAAGTGGGCAACGTCACGTTCCAGCCGCCGGCCTCGCGATTCCTCACCTCGGGCATTCCCTCCGGCAACTATGGTGTGCAGGCCACGGGACAGATTGGCCCCATGCGCTTCACCTCCATCGTGGCGCAGCAGAAGGGCAATGTCTCCAAAGACAATGTCTTCACGATCGGCGAGCGCTCGCAGCAGCAGGTCGACCGCGTCATCGAAGACATTCAGGTCGAGACACGCCGCTTCTTCTTTACGATCGACCCGCGTCTGCTGGGCGGCTATCCGAACATCGATCTGCTCAACCGCCAGCAGATGCAGCAGCTCGCGGCGTCGCTCCCCGATTCGGTGCGGCCGGCACGGCTATACGTGTATCGCCAGCTGATCGGCGCCTCCAATCAGAACCCGCGCGGCCCGCAGTTCTCCGTGCGGGGGGCGCGCAATCCGTCGCGGCAGATCTATGAGTTACTGCGCGAGAATGTTCACTACTACGTCGATCCCTCGCAGCTCTGGATCGCGCTGGTGCGCCCGCTCAATCCCAACAACGAGCGGCTCGTGGTCGCCTACGAGGTGAACGTGAACGGCACGCCGGGGCGCAACGTGAATACCGGCGGAACACCCGACATTGAATACACCGCCGAGCCACAGTACGCGAATCTGCTCTGGGAACCCGAACTCCAGCCTACCAACACTGCGTACTTCCTGCGCGAACTCAAGTCGGTGTATCGCTTGGGCGGTGAAGATCTGCAACGCGAGACGATCAAGCTCAAGCTCGTGACCGGCACCTCGGGCGATCAGGAGAAGCCGATCGACGCGTCGCGCGGCGAAACGTATCTGCAGCTGTTCGGCCTGTCGCAGGCCACCAACTCGGCGGCGTTCGACGTCGAGAATCGCGTGTGGCCGCGGCCCAACGATCCGAACCAGTTGGCCTCGTTTGCCGGGGGCAACGGACAGCAGAAGCTGATCCGCGACTACTTCGTGTTCTATCCGTCGCTGCAGCCGTTCGCGCGCGGTGGACTCGCGCAGCCACTCGCGAATCCGGCCAACGACACGCTGTACCGGTATCCCAACGAGTACCTGTATTCCGCGCAGCGGCCGCAGGCCATCTACCGGATGGTCGCCAGCTATCTCTCGGAAGGCGGTGGCAGCACGCAGTCGATCAAGCTCAGCACCATTCAGGTCCGTCCCAATTCCGAACGGGTCTCGCTGGATGGTCGCCTCCTCGAAAAGGAGACCGACTATCAGATCGATTACGACCTCGGCATGATCACGTTTAATCGCCCAGACACGCTTTTCGTCAATCCGCGACAGGTGTCGGTGCGCTACGAAGAAAACCCGCTGTTCGCGGCCGCCCCCACCACCATTCTTGGGTTCGCGTCGCAGTTCCCCCTTGAAAACGGGCAGCTGGCGTTCACCGCGATCTCGCAAAGCCAGCGCTCGGGGTACAACCGGCCGCCGCTGGGCTTCGAACCCGTAGGCTCACTGGTGGCTGGTGTGACCGGCAACCTCGCCTGGGAGGCGCCGCTGCTGACGCGCGCCCTCGGGAAGCTCCCGTTCAAGCAGAGCGCCACGCCGTCGCGCGTGAGCCTGCAGGGCGAGTTCGCGATGAGTAAGCCGCAGCCCAATGCGGCGGGGCAGGCGTACCTCGAATCGTTCGAGGGCGAGGGCGCGATTCCGGGCATCTCGCTCTCCGAGGGCGCGTGGTACTACAGTTCGCGCCCGTCGCTCGGCAACACGCTCGCGCCGCGCTTCGGCAGCAGCACCTTCTCGGTGAATCGGGCGTCCACCCTGTCGTTCCAGAACAACGGCGTCGACGTGGCGGGTAATTTCATCCAGTTCAACATCCAGCAGATCGATCCGTCGGTACGCATCGTGGGCAGCGGCGTGCAAGCTCCCGAGCAGTTGCTTTGGATGACCCTCTATCCGCTGAAGACCGGCGGCATCTTCGATTTTGTGCCGGGTTCGGCGACGCGCCGGTTCGCCTGGACGGTCGGCGACAACAGCCTCGTGGGCAACACGCCGTCGGGACGACGGTGGCGTTCGCTGCGTACCGTCATCAACCCCAGCGGTGCCGACCTCTCGCGCACGGAGAACATCGAGTTCTTCGCGCTCGTGCAGGCGGAACAGGCGAAGGTGAAGCGCAATCCCACCCTCGTGTTCGACTTCGGCGAGATCAGCGAGAACAGCGTGGCGTTTGCGCCGGAGACACTCACCGTGAACGCGCCGGTGCGTCCCGGGCTTCCCGCCGACTCCACCTATCGTGGCAAGCGACTCGTCGGGTTCGATCGCTTCGACTCCGAACGCGATCCCTTCTCGCGCGCGTTCAACGCGGCCGAGAATGACAAGGGGCTCCCCGGCGATGTCGCGGACACGATCGTCGTGGTCAACCGGACCGGCACCACGCCGGTCGTGACGACGGAGAACAAGGTCGCGATCTGTACACAGGCGGTGCAGATCGTGCAGGTGCTCGGTGATAGCCGCGCCAACTGCGGCGCCCGCAACAACCGGTTGGATGAAGAAGACATCGATCTCGATGGCCAGCTGAATATGCCCAACGCCGCCATCGATCAGGAGCAGTACAAGCGCTTCGTGGTTGACCTCGCGGACACGCGCAACTGGACGCGCGTGGGCAAGTGTTACCAGCAGCAGGACTCCACCCTCAATGGCGTGGTGAGCGATTCCCTGTGCTGGGTGCAGGTGCGCCTCAACTGGCGCGCACCTGCCGAAGAGCAGAACAACCCCAACGATCGTCGCGTGCGCGCCCTGCGTCTCACGATGGTGTCGAGCGCGGAATCGGCCGACGATGCCTTCGTGCGGGTGGCGCTCACGCGCCTCAAGCTGGTTGGTGCGCCATGGCTCAAACGCAGCGTCGAGCCGCTGTCGGGCATGGCCGGTGACTCGGCCGGCGTCGTGGGCGGCTACGTGATCGCCAGCGTGATCGGTACCATCGACTCCACCTCGTTGGTGCCATATACGCCGCCGCCCGGTGTGATCGAGGCACCGGAGAACCGTCAGACGGGCTACGAGAATAATCGACTGCAGGTCAATGAGCGCGCATTGCGATTGCAGGCGGGCCTCCCGGGCCGCCAGTTCCGGCCATTCGATCGCGCCGAGGCGTTCTTCCGCTTTCAGGAGGGCACCAAG
>CANGXK010000050.1 GCA_947457715.1 Gemmatimonadota bacterium | reverse complement strand
CCAGATCCGCGATGCGCTCGTCGGTGCGGTGTCCCGTACACACGTCACACGAGCTTTCGCACGACGCGATCACCTCGTCGAAATGCGCGACCAGCGCCTGATGTCGGCAACGCGACCGCTCCACGAGATCGAACAGCGCCACCGTGGCGAGCCGCGTGCGTTCGCGCACGCTCGCATCGTCGAGATTGTCGAGGAAGCGCTCATGCAGCTTCACGTCGGCCCACGAGTAGAACATCACGCAGTCACTTGGCAACCCATCGCGGCCGGCGCGACCAATTTCCTGATACCATGACTCGATATCCTTCGGCATGTCGCGATGGATCACGAAGCGCACGTTCGACTTGTCGATGCCCATGCCGAACGCCACGGTCGCCACGATCACGTCGATGTCGTCGCGCTGAAATGCTTCCTGGTTGCGCGCCCGCTCGTCGGGTTCAAGGCCGGCGTGATACGGCAGCGCGCGGACGCCCTGTGCCGACAGGAATTCGGCCGTCTGGTCCACGCCCTTCCGGCTCTGGCAGTACACGATGCCGCTTTCCCCGTCGTGCGCACGAATGAGCGCCAGCATCTCGGCGCGCGTATTGCCGCCCTGCCCTTTCTTGCGCGTCGCGATCTGCAGGTTCGGCCGGAAGAACGAGCCCTTGAATCCGGCCGGCTTACGCATGCCGAGCTGTCGCAGAATGTCGAGCGCGACCCGTCGGGTCGCGGTGGCGGTGAGCGCGAGGACCGGAACATCGAGCTGCTCCTTGAGCCCCTGCAACCGGCGATACGACGGGCGGAAATCATGCCCCCACTGGCTGATGCAATGCGCCTCGTCGACCACGAGCAGCGAGATGGGACAGTCGCGCACGAAGTCGCCCAGGTAGCCGTCGAGCGCTTCCGGGGCGAGGAACACCAGCTCGTACTTCCCGGCACGGAAGGCATCCATGCGCGCACGGCGCTCGTCGAACTCCAGTGTGGAGTTGATCGCGGTCACGGTGAATCCCAGCCCCGCGACGGCATCCACCTGGTCCTTCATCAGGGAGATGAGCGGCGAGATCACGAGCACGGTTCCGTCGAGCAATCGCGCCGGCAACTGGTACGTGAGCGACTTGCCCGCTCCGGTTGGCATCAGCGCGATACAGTCCTTGCCGGCCAGCACCGCGTCGATGACTTCACGCTGCCCGGGCCGGAACTCGTCAAACCCGAAGACATCGCGGAGGACGGCTTCGGGGGTACGGGTCGTGGCGGAATGTTCGTGGGGCAAGGCGAGACGTGTGATCGGTGCGCGACCGCCGGTGCACTGCAGCCGGCACTCATCACAACGTAACGGACTCACCCCTCGGCGGGCATCGCCACGGGTTGTCCAGGAATCCCTGCGTCTGCAGCACGTTGAACGCCGCCTGCTTCCGCGTAGTCGTGACGCCCATGGAAGCTGCAAAAGCGCGCCATCGTGGTGAACGGCGCGTTCACCTTCATGGCGTCACCGCCGGGCCTGGCCGCCGGGCCTGGCCGCCGGGCGGACATTCCGCTTCACGGCGTTCTCGGAAACTTCTGCATCATCAGCCGCACCGATTCGCGGATGCGCTTCTCCATCTCCCGCGGATCATCCAGCATGCCCCCGACGTCGGTCTGGGCCCATCCACGCCACAGGATCGCCTTCGCCTTCGGTTCCGCCACGTCGACAATGAGCGTGCCCTCCTCGTACTCGAGCACTTGGTCGGACCTGCCGTCCCGTGGCGACGAGTAGCCGCGACCTTCGTCGGCCCGGATAACGTCCACCCGCTGCCGCACGCTGGCGTGATAGTGCACGAGCAGGTCAGGCGACGTCGTCACCCGCGCGAGCCCCCGCGCCGCCAGTTCGAGCTCGACCGCCGCGCGCACGCGCGAATCGAAGAACGGATTGTTGTCCAGTCGCGGATCGCCAACCGGGATCGAATCACCACCGCCCCAGTCGAAGGTCCGGTACTGCTCGAGCCGCACCCCTGGCTCGAAGTCGGCGCCGGCATGGACTGTCGCGCAGGCGCTGAGCAGCGCGACGGAGAGGAGCGCCAGCGCCCGGGTGGTCCGGCGCCGGATGACGGCAATGGGGAATGCGGGAGAATTTCTCATGGGGACAACCTGTTGCCGCCGCGCCGGCCCCGGTGTCAGGAAAGACCGCACACCACCGGCGAACTGCGCCGACCCAGCGATCTCGCCGCCCTACGCCGCGAAGACCAGGTGCCCGGGGTGACCGCCCGCACCATGGAGGCACGCCGACATCAACTGACGGGAACAATGACCACCTTCCCCACCACCTGCCGATCCAGCATGGCGCGCAGCGCCGCCGCGCCTCGGTCCAGCGGGTAGCGCGCGCTGACCACCGGCGCGATCGTCCCGTTCGCCACCCACTCCATCAGCTGCGCGAGATGGCGAGCATTCGCCACCGGCTCGCGCTGCTCGAATGCGCCCCAGAAGACGCCCACCACCGAGGCGCCTTTCAGCAACGGCAAGTTGAGCGGCAACGACGGGATTGCCCCGCCAGCGAAGCCGACCACGAGATACCGCCCCCCCCAGGCGATACTGCGAAACGCCGGCTCGGCGAGGTCGGCGCCCACAGGATCGCAGATCACATCCGGACCGCGCCCGTTGGTGAGCGCCTTGAGCCGATCGCGCAGCGATTCCGTGCTGTAGTTGATGATCTCATCGGCGCCGTGGGTACGGCAGAGCGCCAACTTGTCGTCGGTACTCGCCGCCGCAATCACGCGCGCACCGAGGGCCTTCCCAATCATCACGGCCGCCAGCCCGACACCGCCGGACGCGCCGAGCACGAGGAGCGTCTCGCCCATCGCAAGCTGCGCCCGGTCGATGAGCGCATGCATGACGGTACCGAATGCCAGCGGCAGCGTCGCGGCCACCTCGAACGAAAGCCCATCGGGAATCGGGATGACCGTCGACCCCGGCGCACTGAGGCGTTCGGCGAAGGCACCCGTCCACGTGAACACAGCCACCCGTTGCCCCACCTGCAGATGCGTGACGTCGGCCCCGGTTTGGACGACTACCCCTGCCGCTTCTCCCCCGGGAATGAAGGGAAGCGGAGGACGCACCTGATACTGGCCCATCACGGTCAGCGCATCGGGGAAGTTCACACCGGCGGCATGCACCTCGATCACGACGTTTCCGGCCGTCGCCACCGGATCGGGGACCGTGGCAACCGTCAGCGCTTCCGGCTGATCGAAGGCACTACAGAGCAGAGCACGCATGGCGATCGGAACGAGGTCAGGAGGTTGCAGTTGGAACGGACGCCACGCGCAGGCGCTCCAGCGCCTCGCGCACCGGGCCGGGAAGTGGCACAGCGGTGCGCAACACGCGGTCCACATACACATGCACGAAGTGTCCCCTAGCGGCGGGTGCCACGTCGTCGTTCCGGAACAGCGCGAGTTCGTAGCGCACGCTCGACCGTCCAAGATGCACGACACGCACTCCAGCCGTGACGCGATCGGGGAAGCTGATGGGCGACAGATAGCGGCACTGGGTTTCCACCACGAGACCGATGGCCGCACTGCCGGCGATGTCGAGCAGCCCCTGCTCGACGAGCCAGCGATTCACCGCGGTATCGAAGAAGCTGTAATACACGACATTGTTGACGTGGCCGTACGCGTCGTTGTCCATCCAGCGTGTATCGATGGTCGTGAGGTGCGCGTACTGCGCCCGCGAGTCGGCCGGATCGCTCACAACGCCTCGCGATACAGGGCGAGGGCCTGCTCGTAGTTGACGTCACGGGGATTGTTCACCAGCAGGCGCTGCACCTTCATGGCGTCGGCGGCGAGACCGGGGAGATCGGCTTCGATCACGCCCAGCGCACCGAGGGTGCGCTCGAGTCCCAGTTCGCCGACGATCACCGCCATCGTATCGACGAACGCACGACCGCTGGCCGCCCGGTGCCACGTGCGTTCGGTGGCGCGGACCGCGTCGGCCAGTTCGCCATACATCGACTCGGCCTCTGGCAGGTTGAACTCGAGCACCGGCAGCAGCACCAGCGCATTGCTCAACCCGTGGGGGACATGGAACTGCCCGCCGAGTGGGTAGGCGAGCGCATGCACGGCTCCGACCGGTGCGTTGGCGAACGCCATCCCCGCCAGCATCGAGCCCTGCAGCATCGCGCGACGCGCCTCGAGGTTCGTACCGTCCTCGATCGCCGTACCGATATGGTCCGAGAGGAGCCGCAGGGCACGCGTGGCAAGCGTATCGGAGAGTACGTTTTTGGCGATTCGGCTGGTGTAGGCCTCGATGGCATGGACCATGGCATCGATGCCCGTCATCGCCGTGACGCGCGGCGGCAATCCCAGCGTGAGCGTGGCATCGAGCACCGCCACATCGGCGTATAGTTGGCGCGACACCACCCCCTGCTTTTCACCGCTCGGCGTGGTGACAATGGCAATCGGCGTGACCTCGGATCCCGTGCCCGCGGTGGTCGGCACTTGAATCAGCGGCCAGCGTGGTCCGACCGCGAGGCCGATACCGTACACGGTATCGAGTGCTTCACCGGAACGCGCCAGGAGGGCGGCGAGTTTGGCGACGTCGAGCGAACTGCCGCCGCCGAAACCGATCACGCCGTCGGCGCGCACCTCGCGGGCCAGGGCGACGGCGGCCTCCACGCACGACGCCGACGGGTCGGCCACCACGTCGGAGAACACGGCGACCTCGAGCCCCAGAGCGCGAAGGTGTCCGAGCAGCGGCTCGACCAGCCCGGCGTCCACGATACCGCGATCGGTGACCACCAGGGGACGGGTGATGCCAAACTCGCGCATCAACCCGCCCAGTCGCTCGCTCTCGCCGTCAGCACAGATCAGACGCGGCGGCGTTTCAAACCGGAAGTTGGCCATGCTCAACGTTAGCGGGCGAGGCCAGTGCGAGTAATCCCGAACACCGGTCACGCTGGAGTGGTGGCCCTCGCATTGGACGTGGCCCAATTTCGTGCACGCCCGATCCGCCCTGGTTTCGGGGTGGAGGTGGCACATGGGATCGAGCAAGCAGGTCGTTCGTCATGGACGTCGCGCGTTGAGTGCGAAGTTTAAGGCGGACGCGGTGCGGCACTGACGCAGGTCGGTCGAGCGCTGGTTGTCCGGCAGCACCCGTTGTGGGCGTGGGTTCGCGCGGAGCGCGAGGCGCATGGGACCGGCACTGCGCCAACGGGGGAGACGCATGGCGCCGCACGTCTTGGTGATGGGCGCGAGGAGGATAGTGCGGGAGGCTCGGCAGCCAGCGCCCGGATTGCTATGTTGCAGCAACCGCGGGAGTCAACACGCGTCCGCGGCGTCTCGTCCGAAACTGGCGGCGTACGGCATGCTGGCGAGCATGAGCGGCACGGGCGACCGTGACGTCCACACCGTCGCCGGGAGATTCTTCGCGACAATGGAGCTTGCGCAGGTGATGACGCACGATTGGCACACCCGGGAGGAGGTGCGGCGCGCCATCTTTCGGTAGATCGAAACGTGGTACAACCGGAAGCGACGGCACTCGACTTTGGAGTACGTCAGTCCGGCGGAGTACGAAGCGCAGTTACTGAAGATCGCGCAGTTCCTTTCAAATACGCGTCCACTTTTTCGGGATAAGCCCACACAGCTGCTTACGGGAGGAGCAGGAGAGTGAAGCGCATTTACGTGGCTGGATCGGGTGGTATGCTCGGCGACGCTCTCTACAACGCATTTTCCGAACACGAGATGTTCTGCAGTGATATTTCTTTGAATGAACGGTGGCTGTCGTTCCTCGATTTCCGTGACAGCGAAGCGTATTCACGTCAAGTACGGGCCTTCGAACCGGACGTATTGATGCACGTCGGCGCTCATACCGACCTGGAGTACTGTGAGATGAACACCGACGACGCGTGGGCGACGAACTTCACCGCCGTAAAGACCGCAGTTTCCATCGCGAATGATCTGGATATTCCCTTGGCCTACATCGGAACGGCAGGCGTGTTTGACGGAAACAAGGAGCTTTATGACGATTGGGATACCCCCAATCCCATTGGCGTTTATGCGCAAACAAAGTTCGCTGGAGAGCGCTATGTCGTCGAAAACGCTCGTCGCTACCTGATTGGCAGAGCCGGATGGATGATGGGCGGAGGACCCAGAAAGGACAAGAAATTCGTGCAGAAGATCATGTCACAACTCCACGCTGGCGTTTCCGAACTGCTGGTCGTGAACGACAGGTTTGGGGCGCCGACCTACACGCACGATTTCGCGCGGACCATGAAATACCTCCTTCACGAAGAACGGTGGGGTCTTTACAATGTGGCATGCACCGGTTCAGCGAGCCGTCACGACGTTGCGAGTGAAATACTCCGAATTACGGGTCTCAGTGACCGAGTGCACGTCACGGCAGTTGATTCCTCGCATTTCCGACAGGCGTACTTCGCACCGCGGCCGAAATCTGAGCGGCTTGTCAATCGCAAGCTTGCTCTGATGGGAATTCAAACAATGGGACGCTGGGAAAATGCGCTGGCCGATTATCTGGAACGCGACTACAAGGATTACCTCCGTACTTAGGTGCCTGATGTAGATGACACGGACGGATGTTTCGTCGGGAAGTGTGTACGTGCGTTCCAGCGGCGGTCTTCCGGGTGGGTGAAACCACGGGCGCTATACTGCGAGCGACAGGCTCGGCGCACCATCACCGGAGGGCCACCTTCGTCACGCCGGAGAGCACGGCGATCAGCGCAACGAGGCCGCCGCCGTGCGCGCGGACCGACGATGGACTCGCCGTGCGCGCGGACCGTAGATGGACTCGCCGCTCGAGCGGCCGTGCTTGAGCGACGCTCACGTCGATCTTGACGTGAGGGCTGGACTCTCGCGTTTTCACATGGACGGTGGCTCCTTTTCAATACCGGACTTCCCCTCGGAGCAGCAATACGCTATCCCGAGACAGTGCCGCCTTGTGCTCTGCCTTTCCACACATTTGGGTTGTACGCCCGTGACACGAAGATCATGACAGCAATCGTTCTGACGCCTGACGAGTACTATCTGCCGTATGCCTGCTGCGCTGTCGCTCAGATTGCGCGCTTCGGGAGGCAAGCGGACTCCGTGCTTGTCGTGGTTCCGACATCGACGCACGAGCAACACCTCAACGATTTGGTAGCTACCGCGTCGCAATACAAGGTACCGCTGCATGTGATCCGGCTACCGCCCTCCGAAAGCCAACGCCTCACGGAGTTCAAGCCCTTCAGCTTCGGCGCTGCGGCCTCGTATGCAACCTACATACGGCTTCTTCTCCCTGAACTACTGCCGGATTACGATGAGGTGCTGTACCTCGATGTAGACGTGCTGATCAGGGCACCGCTCGACAATCTGCTGCAGTGGAACCTTCATCATCCACTTGGAGCCGTGCCGGAACTCGTCGGAACCGGTGAACATATTTTTGGCACGCCGCAAACCGCGTACTTCAACGCGGGTGTGATGCGCATGTCATTAGCGCGCATGCGGGAATTGCGGCTTTGGGACCAGGCGCAGGAGATCCTGCGAACCCGGAATGACCTGCGCTGGTTCGATCAGGACGTGCTGAATATTATTTTTGAAGGTCAGTTTGACAGTCTGCCTCTGAGTTGCAATGTCTCAGATATGTTGATCCGCATGGACCTGAGACTTCCTCTGTTTGAAGAGCCGGCCGTTGTCCACTTCAACGGACCGAAAAAACCCTGGCAGCCGGCCGTCGCGTCACGATTTGCGCGTGAGTGGCGCCAGATTTACGCGGCAATTGGCTCTTCGGTGTTGACTCAGCATGGCACCACATCTCGCGAACGGGTTTCCGGTGGCGTGCTGGGTAGCCTGTGGTCAACCTATGCCGCCCTATGTGAACGAGGACACGGCACCATACAGAGTATGATGCGAGTGCGGTTGCTTGCGAGAGCAAAGCGCATGGCCACGAGAGGCTTGTTGGCAATATCTGGCAGGTTCATCTCGCACATCGAGCGGCTGCAGAGAGGACTTGACCCTGCGCCGTTGTCCCGCCCTGCTCGCATCGTGCCTGCAAACCCACACACCATCGTTCCGGAGCGGCGCGCGCCCTATCGGCACAAAGCCGAGAGCTCTCACGATGATGGACTTGACCTAATGATCAGTGTCGCCAGATCGGGCACGAATGCGCTCGGGGAAGTTCTCCAGCGCTCACGTTCGCAGCTGCACTGGTTGAATGAGTTTTATCTGGGAGCAGGATGGGGGAATGTGCACAACGATGAACTGGAGGAAACGCTGCCGTGGTTTGCGCAGCGTGGCCCGGAATCTTTGGCGGCACTATCTTCACACCAGCGACTGGAAGCGTTTCGGTCATTCAGTGCGGCTGTAAGCGATCATGCGTTAGACCTGACGAAGACGATTCTCAAGAACAGAAACGGACGGACGCTCATCAAGCTGTTTCCCGGGCAATTGAGCTCCTCTGCACTCGAAGACATCTTGCGGACATTTCGCCCACGGCTTTTGTTTGTGCGACGCGAGTTGCTCTACACGCACGTCTCGCGTCTCCGCGCAACAAACCGCGACGCCACTGAAAAAACATTTGCAACGTCATGGATAAACAAGGATCTCACAGATACAGCATTCACGATCGATGAACGGCAGGCGTCGAAGCACGTTGCGCAATGTGACCATTGGTATGACAGTGTCGAATGTCTGGCGGACGACCTCGGGTTGCACCGCACTTGGCTAACGTATAGCGGACTATTCTTGACGGGTAAGGACATTCCACTCCTTCAGGACTTTTACCCTGGAAAGAGTTTTGCGACTGTGCAGGGTTCAGAAGGCCTGATGTCTACGCTGAAGGTTCAGGACCGCAAGACTGATGCTTCGGTATTAGCACTGCTCAAGGCAGCCAGCGGTCTGTCTGTGGCGACGCAGGAGAAGCTGTTTCGGCTTCCCGGAAGTCACGGCAGGTCTTCTGATGATGGGGGGTGAAGCAATGCCTCGAACTGCAGTCATTCACATCGGAACACGGAAGACGGGAACGACCTCAATTCAGGAGACCTTGGCAAGTGCCGGCAACCAATTGGGCGAGGTAGGGTATCCACTTGTCGGCCGGGACCGGGATCAGAACCGCATGATTTCCCTGTACGTATCTCCGCGCGAGATGCCGTTGGCCTGGCAAGGCCTCGATCCCGTAATGAACCGCAAGTTCAGGAAAGTCTTTTTCAGGCATCTTGCTTCGAAGAATGATCTGATACTTTCCGCTGAGAGCATGGCCTCCTGGTTCCCCACGGAGTCCATCCTTCAATTGCGTGCCGATCTCGAATCGGCGGGCTTTGACAGATTTTGCGTTGTACTTTTCGTCCGTGACCCTGCGGACTACTTCCTCTCGTTTACGCAGCAAGTCATCAAGAGCACTTTTGTCTCCGCGCCATACGGCGAACATTGGGCGACATTTAAGTACCCGTTTCGAAGTATCGCGGAAAGGTGGGAGAGCGTGTTTCCCGGCAGCCTTGTTCTGCGAAAGTACCCTGGTGAGCAAAACGGCGACGTGGTTCGTGACTTCAGTATGTTGCTGAAGAAATATTTGCGTTTAGAGGTTTCCGCAGCAAGCGTAAGAAGCAATGCTTCATTGTCGGCCGAAGGAATGAAGATCCTCCAGGACTACCGATTGCTGTATCACGATCCCAGCAGACCCGGCTGGCTGACGCGCGATGCCGCGAAGCTGCTTCAATTTTTGAGACATTCCACAGGCTCGATTCACCAGACGAGGGCATGCCTCGACGCTGATATTGCCCGTGGTATTCGTGCGAACCACAAGGAAGACGCTGAGTTCATTCTTCATCACTACGGCGTAGATCTTGAAATTGCGGATTCAGCGCCTGTCGAGGTTCGAGCAGATTCGCAGTATCTCGTGAGTGACCTTGTTGAACATTATGATCAAGGCAGCGTCGAAAAAATCCTCCTTCTGTTCGCGAAAGAAACGTTGGAAGGCCATGCGATGGGGAGAGCGCTTCTCGCCCGGATACGATCGCGAGTATCCACGGAACTTCGTGCATGTCTTGCACAGTTGCGTGAGCTGTCCTGAACCTGTCAATGGTTTTGAGACACCGTGCGAGTGGGCTCTACGGTGTTGGGCGCGCCCCCACGGCTGGCACAGGGTCGGCGCACGGAGCGTGCTCGGCCTGGCGCCGCGGTCGTGCTCGGAGGGCGTTTCGGTGCCCCCGTCGGGCGGCGGGAGTGTCATGCCCGCGAACTGTGTGCACGCTTTATGGGCGTCGATGATGCGCGGCGCCACGTGCCAGAGGCCGAGATCTGAGGAGTACGGTCTCTCGATGCCAGAGCGCGAAGGGCGATCCCGACTTCGTGCACGCGTCGGCGGTGGCGAGGTCTGGAGATT
>CANGXK010000049.1 GCA_947457715.1 Gemmatimonadota bacterium | reverse complement strand
TCGCCGGCACCCAGCATGCCGCGATTGCCCAGCGAGTCGGCGTGCTCGACGTTGCCGGCCAGCACGTAGGTGATGGTCTCGATGCCGCGATGCGGGTGCCACGGGAAGCCCGCCTGGTACTGCCGGGGAACGTCGTTCCGGAAATCGTCGAACAGCAGGAACGGGTCGGTTTCAGACGTTTCAGTGAACCCGAAGGCGCGGTGCAGATGCACACCGGCGCCTTCCATGGTGGGCTGGGCCTGCACGATGCGCTTGACGGGGCGGATGGACATCAGATTGGCTCGGCGTTGGGATACCCTTAATATATCTCAGTAATGAGCTAATGCAAGGGTGTTACGAGAACATCAACAGGTCTCCGCCGGAGCTGGCCGGGCGCGGTGGGGGCGGCGTGGGTGCCTCCCCGAAGATGTCGATGGAGCGCATGGCGACATCGATGGCGGCCAAGGCCGCCTGCAACTCGGCCTCGCTCTTCCGGATTTCCCAGCGATACAACGGGCCGGCGAAAGCCAGCAAGGCGACATAAACGACCATGGCGCCGGCGAGCGCTGGTCCGCCGATCGCGGCACCGACAAGCATCATGGCCTTCTTTCCGATCGCGGCGCCAATGAGGCCTCCAAAGGCACTGCCGCCGCCAGCAATGATGCTGTAGCCGGCAATGTTGGCCGTGAGCCCTTCTCGCAGGCTGACGTCGATCGTGACCTCGCAGGCCTTGGTACTGCCCGGCGCGGCAGCGAGTGACACCCGCAGTTCTGGGGCATATACACCGTAGCGTGTCCACGTCCACTTGTAGTTGCCGTCGACCATCG
This sequence comes from Gemmatimonadota bacterium, assembly GCA_947457715.1. The sequence goes on along the minus strand of CANGXK010000049.1, from coordinate 9,704 downwards.
CCGGGAGATCGAACACCAGCACGCCACCATCGAGAGGGTGTCCACCCAGTGTATCGCGTAGCGCCAGTGACCATGGCGCTGCCTGGAGTGACCGGCCCAGCACCTGAAGCACGGCACGAGGCGCGGCCGCGTAGCGTCGCGTGACGGACAGGGTGCGTTGTGCGGTGCCGAATAGGCGCGTGGCGAGGGCTTCCTTCCAGCGGGGCATCGGCTGCGCGCGCTGGACGGCATTGGGCGATGCCCGGAGTTCGTCGAGGGCCAGCGCGACGTAGCGTTGGGAGATGCCCGCTTCGACGGCAGCGGCCTCGACATCGCGTAACCTATACGAATCCGTCAGTAATGCCGCAGTAGTGGCGTTAACATGACCTGATTCTGTTGCACTATTTGCGGCGTTTACCGGCGCCATTGATGTCGCGACCAGCTGTTTGGTACCGGCGGTCGCTCGCATGCGAGACTCCAACCGGGCCGCCGCTTCCGCTTGCAGCTCCGCCGCGCGACGCCAGATGATCATGGCATCGTCGCTCGATAGCGCGGTCTGCCCGCCTTCGTCGCGGGCCGCACTCTCCACCGCCTCAAGCGCCTTACCGAGCGCGTCGGCTAGCTCCTCGCCGTTCGCGAACCGGTCAGTGGCCCGTTTGCGGAGGCACCGATCGATCACGGCGGCCAAGGCCGGCGGCACGGCGGGCGCAACCGATCGCAGCGACGGTGGCTCCTTGGTGGCGTGTGCCACCAGAATCGCCTGCGGCGCCGATCCCTCGAACGGCAGCCGGCCACTGAGCGCCAGAAAGCCGATGCACCCCAGCGCGTACAGGTCGCTGCGGCCATCGAGGGATTCGCCGCTGGCCTGTTCGGGACTCATGAAATGGACGGTGCCCAGCACGTACCCGTCCTGCGTGAGCGCCGGATTGAAGTCCGATCGGGCGATGCCGAAGTCGGTGACGACCGACCGGCCGCTGCCGCGCTCGAGCAGAATGTTGTCGGGCTTCACATCGCGGTGCACGATGCCGCGGGCGTGCGCGTAGGCGAGGGCCCAGGCGGTTTCGCGCAGCACCCGGACCACATCGGCGGCGGGCAGGGCGCCGCGGTCGCGGATGCGCTCACCCAACGTCTCGCCTTCCACGAAGCCCATCGCGAAAAAGGCGAAGCCGTTGATCTCGTCGGCCCGGTACACCGGCACGATGTTCGGATGCGACAGCTGCGCCGCCATGCGCGCTTCCCGCAGAAAGCGCTCTTTCGTTTCCCCATGCTCGGCCAGTTGCGGCGGCAAGACCTTGAGGGCGACCAACCGGTCGAGGCGCTCGTCTCGCGCCAGGAGCACGATACCCATGCCGCCTCGCCCAAGCTCACGTTGAATTTCGTACTGGCCGCGCAGGGCGGATCGGACCGGGGCGATATCGCCGGGGGCGGAATCAGCGTGCAAAGACATATGCGGAACGTACGTAGGCGCACCGGCTTCGGTTACAGTCAGGCCGTCGGGCCAACGACAACAGGGTGGCCGCGCTGACTGCGCGACCACCCCGTTGCCCTTCTCGACCTACGATGTGCCAGATGCGGGACTACTTGTCCGTATCCAGCATTGTCTTGATCTGGTCGCGCGCGTCCTGCAGATGCGCGCGGGTGGTGCGATCACCGGCCCGGCCCACGGCCGCCGCGAGCTCGCGGTCGAGCGTGCGCATCTCGTCCTTGAGCAACGGACGGAAGTCGCGGGTGTTCACGATGGCCTGCCCGAAGGCCGCGGCGAGCGCCGCTTCCTGCGCGCTCGGGGCGGGCGGCTTGATCTTCGCTGCCATCGCCTCGAGGTACGTGGCCTGCAGGCGACGACGGTACGCGTCGATCGGCTTACCACTGTAGATCTCGCTGAAGAGCCCCTTCCGCAGCTCGGTCAGCATCTCGCCGAGCGAGTAGACCTCGCTCTTGTCCGTGGCGATGGCTTCGAACTCCACCATGCGCTGCAGCTTGGCGTTCTGCACCAGCGACGAGAGGGTGCGCGCCTGGGCACCGCTGACGCGGTTGATGTTGCCGTCCGACTCGATCTTGCGGAGGATGTCCGGCTTGATCATCGCCGTCGGCGTCGTGAACACCTCGTCGTTGAGGAACTTCACGGCTTCCTTCTGACGGGCGCGTGGCACCATCGTCCACACCGGTCCGCTCTGGCTGACGGCCTTCTCTTGCTTGTCGAGGCCACCAACCACACGCGTCACGTGCTGCGCTTCGGTCGCCCACTGACCGAGCACGCCGGCGTACGTGGCGCGCAGCAGGGAATAGTCGGCCGTCTTGTCGGTGGTTGCAGCCGGCACGACGAGATCCACGATGCGGCGCAGGTTCTTGAAGCCGAGGCGTGTGGACTTCACGGCATCGGCATCACCGATCGCTTCCGACTGTTCACCGGGATCGACCTGTCCGCCGCCGAAGCGGTACCAGGGCACGGAGTCCTGCATACGGGCCCACGTGTCGAGCGTGGTCTTCTCGTCTTCCGGCTTCGTTGCCCCGGCGATCGGAGTGTAGCCCCATTTCACGGCGAACACGTCATACGGACCGACCTTGGGGACGAGGTCGCCGAGCGGGATGCCGTCTTCCGGCTGCGCGATGTAGTTGAAGCGCGCATAGTCCATAATCGAGGGCGAGTGCCCCATCTTCGCGACCCACGTCTTGCTGCGGATCGAGTCGACCGGGTACATCGAGCTGCCCTTCATGTTGTGCGGGAAGCCAAGCGTGTGTCCGACTTCGTGCGCCGCGACGAACTGCACGAGGCGTCCCATGAGCGAATCGGGGAACGGGAATGTCTGCGCGCGTTTGTCGAGATGGCCCACCTGCGAGAAGTACCACTCGCGCTGGAGGTCCATGATGTTGTGGTACATCTGCACGTCGGCGTCGATGATCTCGCCCGTGCGCGGATCGACCGTGCTCGGTCCGACGGCATTGGCCACCGGCGACGGCAGCCACCGCACCATCGCCACCGACGCGTCTTCACCGGAGAAGTCGGGATCGCTCGGCGCGACGCCGGCCACGATGCCCTTGGCGAAGCCGGCCTGCTCGAACGCACCCTGCCACTCTTCGATGCCGGCCTTGATCCACGGCTTGAGCCAGTCGGGCGTGGCGGGATCGACGTAGTACGTGATGGGCTTCTTGGGCACGCAGAGGTTTCCGACCTTCTGATCGGAGCACTCGAGGCGCCAGCGCGAGATGTAGCGACGCGGCAGCACGCGCTGCTCGGCCGATCCGAAATCGGTCTTGGTTTCGCCGAAGAAGCCGACGCGCGCGTCCATGAAGCGCGGCATCATCGGCACGTCGGGGAGGCGCACGATCGAGAAGGTGTACGCCTCGGTGGAGGCTTGCGCACCGGCCGGATTGAGCCCCGGAATGGCAGGTCCGCCGGCGCCGCCTTGCGGCGTGAACGTCTGCGTGGCCGTCACGTTCACGTTGCGCGCAAACGTCGCGAACTTCTCGATGTACGAGCGCGTGGCATCAACCGCCGCGCGCCGTCCGCCGGCGGCGAACTCCTGCACGCCGCCGGTGAACATGCGCGTCACCTCGATCACCGCCGCGCTGTCCTTGCCGTAGGCTTCCACGTTGAGGGCGGCGATGATCGGATAGAACTCGATCAGCGACATTGCGCGACGGGTGGAGAGCGTGCTGTCGGTGGCGACGTTGTTGTAGTTGATGTCGCGCACGAGAATGCGGTTGTCGCGACGCTCGAAGCGGATCACGCGGTCGGGACCGAGCGTGCCGTTGATGCCGATCCCGGCGGGCGTTCCGGCCAGCACGGTCGTGATCACGAAATCCTTACCCACTTCAGCGGCTGGGATTTCGAAATAGAGGCGCGATCCGACCTGGTGCACGCCGAAGACACCGGTCTTGCTCTTTGCGCGCGGCGTGATGACGGAGGCGTACGGGCGGGGGTTGGGATCGCCGCCCGGTGCGCCACCGAGGGCGCCGGCGAGGCCGGGGATGTTGGGCAGACCGCCCGCCGGGGGCTGTCCCGGCGTCGGTTGGCCCGGCGCCGGTTGGCCCGCCGTCGGGGTGCCATTCGGGGTGCCGGGGCGGGAGGCGGGGGTCGGGGCGGTCGCCGGCTTGTTGGCCGGCTGACACGCTGCGAGCGCGAGCCCTGCCGCGGCGAGCGGGAGAAAGCGAAAGCGCATTGGACCTGATCGAAAAAGGGAGGAGATGCCCGCGCGCTTCGCGGGCCCACCCTTGATTCTACGGGAGCGCTCGACCGTAGGGGAGTCAAGCGCTCCCGTCTTAACACATTTGCCGGCCGGCTTAGTCCTTCGGGTCGAGCATCTTGGCGATCTGATCGCGCGCGTCTTCCAAGTGCGCCTTGCTCATGCGATCACGGGTCCTGGCAATGGCCGCCACCAGATCGGCGTCGAGCGCCCGCATTTCACTCTTGAGGATCGGTCGGAAGTCGGCCGTGGTGGCCGGTGCCGGCGCGCCGCGGGCACCAGCCGGCGCCTGCGGCGCGGCCGATGCGGCGGGCGGGTTGATCTTGCTCGCCATCGCTTCGAGGTACACGCGCTGCAGACGACGACGGAAGGCGTCGATCGGTGCACCGGCTTCGATTTCCTTCCAGAGGCCGCGACGCAGATCGGTGAGCATGTCGGCCACCGGATACACGTCGCTCTTGCTCGAGGCCATCGCTTCCAGCTCGATCATGCGGGCGAGGCGGTCGTTGCTGACCACCGACGCCAGCGAGCGGGCCTGCGCGCCGCCGACACGGCTCAAGCTGCCGTTCGACTCGATCTTGCGCAGGATGCTCTCGTCGAGCAGCCACGTGGGCGTGGTGTAGGCGTTGTCGAGCAGGAACTGGAGCGCGTCCTTCTGGCGCTTGGGCTCCACGTTCTGCCACACGACGCCCTTCTGGCCCACCAGCTTCTCCTGCTTGTACGACGAGCCGATGATGCGCGCCACGTGGCCCATCTCGGTGGCCCACTGACCGACGGTGCGGCCGTAGAGTTCTTCGAGGTCGTCGTACGTCGAGCCCTCCTTCCACGCGGTGGCCGATTCCAGGATGGCCATGGTGCGCTTGAGGTTTTTCACGCCGAGCGTGGTGGCACGCACGGCATCGGCATCACCCACGGCTTCCGACTGCTCACCCGGATCGGCACCCTGCGCGCCGCCGTCGTTGGCAAAACGGAGCCAGGGGATCGTGTCCTGCATCTTCGACCACTCGTCGAGCGTGGCCTTCTCGGCTTCCGGCGTCTTGGCGTTCGGAATCGGCGAGTAGCCCCACATCACGGCGTACTTGTCGTACGGACCGACCTTCGGAATGAGATCGTCGAGTGCGATCCCGTCTTCCGGCTGCGCGACATAGTTGAAGCGCGAGTAGTCCATCAGCGTGGCGACGTGACCGTTCTTGGCGACCCACGTCTTCGAGCGCACGCTGTCCACGGGGTACATGGAGCTGGCTTTGAAGTTGTGCGGGAAGCCGAGCGTGTGTCCCACTTCGTGCGCGGTCACGTATTCGAGCAGGCGACCGGCGAGCGAGTCGGGGAACGGGAACTTCTGCGCCCGCTTGTCGAGATGGCCGACCTGCGTGAAGTACCACGAGCGACCGAGGTTCATGACGTTGAGATACGTCTGCACATCGGCGTCGATGATTTCACCGGTGCGCGGATCCTTGAGGCTCGGACCGACGGCGTTTTCGGTGGCCGACGGGAGCCAGCGCACCATGGCGACGGTGGCGTCTTCGCCGGAGAAGTCGGGATCGTTGGCCGGTGCTTCGGCCGCGACGATGCCCTTGTGGAAGCCGGCGGCTTCGAACGCCACCTGCCAGTCTTCGATGCCCTTCTTGATCCACGGTTTGATCCACGCCGGCGTGGCGGGGTCAAGGTAGTACGTGATCGGCTTCTTGGGCACGCACAGATTGCCGACCTTCTTGTCGGAGCACTCGAGGCGCCAGCGCGAGATGTAGCGCTTGGTTTCCACACGCTGCGTGCCGCCGGAGAAGTCACGCTGCTGCACGCCGAAGTACCCCACGCGCTCGTCGAGCAAGCGCGGCTGCATGGGGACGTCGGGCAGCTTGGCGATCGAGAAGGTGTACTTCTCGGTCGTCGGCGCCGTCGCGGCCGCCGCACCGGGCGCGCCACCACCACCACCGGGCGCGCCGCCCTGCGGGGTGAAGCTCTGCACGGCGGTGACGTTCACGTTGCGCGAGTAGGCGGCGAAGCGGTCGATGTACGAACGCGCGGCATCGACGGTAGCGCGACGACCGAGCGCGGTGTATTCGGCCACGCCACCGGTGAACATGCGCGTGACTTCCACGACCGCTGAGCTGTCGGCGCCATACGCTTCGATGTTGAGCGCGGCGAGAATCTTCGTCACACCGATCAACTCGGCGGCCATGCGCTGCGAGGCGGCGCTATCGGCGATGATGTCGCGGTAATCGGCTTCGCGCACGAAGATGCGATTGTCGCGACGTTCGAAGCGCACGAGGTTGTTGCCGCCCTGCGTGCCACGAATGCCGATTTCGTCGGGCGTGCCGGCGAGCGTGGTGACGATGACGTAGTCCTTGCCGAGTTCCGCGCGCGGGATCTCGAAGTAGAGACGGCTGCCGACGGAGTGAATCTTGAACACGCCGCTCTTGGTGACGGCGCGCGGCGTGATGACGGTCCCGTAGGGGCGTGGCTGCGGGTCCTGTGCGGCGTTGGCGCCGCCCGGTGCGCCGGGTTGGCTGCCACTCTGGCCGCCACTCTGGCCGCCACTCTGGTTTGGCGCGCCGGTGGTCCGGCCGGCTGGCGCCGCCGCGGGGGCGGGCGCCGGGGTCGGCTTCGGGGTCGCCGTGGTTTGGACGCAGGCGCCGAGCACGAGCCCGGCGGCGGCGATCGACAGGGACGCGTGTCGCATGTGGTTCGGTGGTCTATGGGGGCGTGGCTCGGGGCCACCTGATGGCGCACGGGCAGACGCACAATAACGCGCAGTGGGCACGGCGTGCTGATGGCGGGTTCTGAACCGCCAAACGCCGAGGGGGCAGGGAGGAGGGTCTCAGGATGGAGGAGGGAGGTGAGCCGGTTGCCCATGGCGCCCGCCCTCGCGAGAATTCCCTCCATGAATCAGCTGATGACCCCATCCGCGTGCGCCGCTATTGGCGCCATGCACACACCGGCGGCGTGTCCGGGATCCTTCGCGACGTGGACAGCGTGATCGACGAGTCCACGCTGAGCAAGGACACCCAGACGCTGGCGCGATTCGGGTACCGGCAGGAGCTGTTGCGGCGGATGAGCGGGTTTTCCAACTACGCCATCTCGCTGTCCATCATCTGCATTCTGGCCGGCGGCATCACCTCGTTTCACCTCGGGTTCGGCGCCGCCGGCGGAGCGGGCATCGCGCTGGGGTGGCCTCTCGGGACGCTCCTGGCGATTGCGTTCGCGGCGACGATGGCGCAGGTCGCCTCCGCCTATCCCACGGCGGGCGGGTTGTATCACTGGGCGTCGATTCTCGGGGGGCGCGGCTGGGGATGGCTCACGGCATGGCTCAATCTGTTCGGGCTCGTGACCGTCCTCGCGGCCATCAACGTGGGCACGTACCTGTTCATCACCGGCGCGATGCTCCCCGCGCTCGGTATGGACCTGTCCACCCTGTCCGAGTCCGCGCGGTTCTGGTTGCAGATCGGTGGCGTCGCCGCGATCACTGGCTCGCAGGCGTTGATCAACCATGTCGGAATCCGTGCCACCACGCGGCTCACTGACTTCAGCGGCGTGTTGATTCTGGTGGTGGCCGTGGTGCTCACCGTGAGCCTGCTTGTCGCGGCGCCGTCGCTCGATCTGTCGCGGCTCGTGCGCTTCACGAACTACAGCGGCCTGCCTACGTCGGCGCCGGTGTGGCCGCGCGGGGAATCCACCGCGTGGCTGTTCCTGCTCGGGCTGATGCTTCCCGCCTACACCATCACCGGCTTCGACGCTTCGGCGCACACCGCCGAGGAAACGATCAACGCCGCGCACAATGCGCCGCGCGGCATTCTACGCTCGGTGCTGGTGTCAGGGATTTTCGGCTGGGCGATGTTGTGTGCCATCGTGCTGGCCATGCCCGATCTCGACGCGGCGGCGCAGCAGGGGGATCGCGTGGTGATCTGGACGATCAGCTCGGTGCTGCCGGCGTGGTTTGCGGCGCTGTTGTTTGTGGGCATCGCGATCGCGCAGTACCTGTGCGGGCTCGCCACGGTCACGTCGGCGTCGCGCATGATGTTCGCGTTCGCCCGCGACGGCGGGCTCCCGTTCTCCACGACGATCCGCCGGGTGAGCGCGACGCGTCAGGTGCCGGCGACGGCGATCTGGCTCACATGCGTGCTCGCGATCGCGTTCACGCTGTACACGCCGGTGTATTCGACGATCACGTCGGTGAGCGTGATCTTCCTGTATCTGTCGTACCTCATGCCCACGGTGCTGGGGCTGCGCGCCTACGGCCGTACGTGGACGAGCTTCGGGCCATGGACGCTGGGCGTGCACTACCGATGGATGGCCTGCGTGTGCGTGGTGGGCATCGTGCTGCTGCTGGTGATCGGCGTGCAACCGCCCAACGGCAAGGCGCTCGGCATCATCGTGGGGGCGGGGCTGTTGGCGGCGGTGACGTGGTACGGGGGGGAGCGGCGGCGGTTTGTGGGACCACCGGCGGTGAAGCCGCCGACGGCCTGATCCGACGGGCGGTGGGCGGCTATCGCAGCGTGGTCGGATGGCGCTGCCGCAACATTGCACCGCTGTCGCATTTCTGGTGACGAACGGTGCGCGCATCCCCGCTATGCTGCGCGATGCCTCCTTGCCCTCCCCGCGCCGAGTGCAATAACCTATGGGTATGCCCGCGATCACTCCGGAGTGGACGGTCGATATGCTCGATGCGCTGCCCGACGACGGGCAGCGCTATGAGATCATCGACGGGGTGCTGTTCGTGACTCCCGGCCCGGGAGAAATGCATCAGGATGTCGTCGGCGAACTGCACGCGTTGCTGCGCGACTACCTGATGGGCCGCGACGTCGGGAAGGCCATGGTGTCGCCGTCGGATGTGCGTCGTGGTGATCGCCGTCGGAATCGTGTGCAGCCCGACGTGTTCGTCATTCGGAAGGTCGATGGCAAGCGCCCACCGTATCCGTACGACCTGCACGACCTGTTGCTCGCCGTCGAAGTGGTATCGCCCGGCAATCCGCTGCTGGACTACCAGGTCAAGCGCGACCTGTACCTGCGGGAGGGCGTTCGGGAGTACTGGGTGATCAATCCCGCCGCGCGTAACGTGTCCCGGTGGCGAGGTCAGGACGATCCTGGCGAGGTGCTGAGCAAGACCGTCACGTGGCAGCCGGATGGAATGTCGACGCCGTTCGTGGTGGACTTGGTGGGTTTTTTTGAGGCGGCGGGGAAGTGAACTGAGTAACGCTAACTGCCAACTGCCGAGGAAGCAGGAAGGAGAGTGTCAGGAGGGAGGGGGGAGGTGCACGGTGCTGCTGTCCTGCATCCTCCTTCCCGACACCCTCCGTCCTGCTCCTTAAGCATTTGGCCGTTCATTTCAGCACCCGCACCATCCAATCCGCCAACGCGCCCAGCACCTCGCGCCGCATTTTCGTGTCCTTGAGCGACGTATAGCCGGCGGGTGCGCCGGAGGGATCGACCAGGAACAGATGGTTGGTGGCGGGGAAGTGGTGCACCGTCACGAGTTTGTTGCCGCTGCCCTTGAGCATGGTGGCCACGGAGTCGGCCTGTTCGGGGGTGACCTGCTGGTCGGTG
>CANGXK010000048.1 GCA_947457715.1 Gemmatimonadota bacterium | reverse complement strand
TACTGGGCGGAAGGCCTCGTGCACGGCGGCAATGTTCCGGGCCGACCGTTCGAGCACGCGGCGAAGCTCCGGATCCAGCGAGGCCAGCGCCGCGTCCCAGGTCGCCCGCGGCACTTCGATCGCTGGCAGTTCGACCCGATCGAAATCCCGGGCGAAGGCTACGAGCGCGGCATCGCCTTCCTCGCGGACACGAGCGATAATCGCCATCGTTCGGCTACGAACGGTGGTGTCGGTCGTCGAGGCGCGGTCTACGATGGCCAAGCGGGTCCTTGCATCGAGGGCGGCGAGCGGTCCGCGCGCCCGCAGCCCAAGCGCAGTGGCGGTGGTCACGGCACGAGCCTTTCGATACGGGTCACCAGGATGCCCTCGCCGCCGAGGGCCCGCAGCTGCGAAATGGTGCGATAGATGGTGTCGGCGCTGACCACGGCGTGTACCGCCACGTACTTCCCGTGATCGGCGATCTCGATGACGGTGGGTCCGTTGAGGCCGGGAAGGACGGCGCGCACCTCATCGAGTGCGGCGCGGGGCACGTTGGCCATGAGGTAGCGCTGGCCGCGGGCCCGGATCACCGAACCGAGGGCGGTGACGAGGTCGTTCAGCTCCTGTACGCGCGACGGATCGCCGTTGCGGGGGCCGTTGGCGGCGGTCACGAGGTGGGCACTCGACTTCATGACCGTCTCGATCTCTCGCAGGCCGTTCATCTTGAGGGTGGAGCCGGTCGACGTCAGATCAATGACGATGTCGGCGATCCCGAGGTGTGGGGCAATTTCCGCGGCGCCGGAGACCGGCACGACTTCCACGGGGCGTCCGCGCGACTCGAAGAAGGTGCGCGTGATGCGGGGGAAGACGGTGGCGACGCGGGCCGGCTTGCCGTCGGCGCCGATGTCCTCGACCGAGCGGATCCCCGAGTCGTCCTTGGCGGCGACCACCAGGCGGCACTTCCCGAACCCGAGGTCGAGGTGGGAGCGGAGGTCGCGTCCCGATTCCTTGACCAGATCCATGCCGGTCACGCCCACATCGGCGGCGCCGTCGGCGACGAACTCCGGGATATCCTGGGCGCGGACGAAGATGGCTTCGAACTCTCCCCCCAGGGAGGCCGTGAGGGCGCGCTCGCCGGAGGAGCGAACCTCGAGTCCAGCGTCGTTGAACAACTCACGGGTGTCTTCACTCAGGCGCCCTTTGTTGGGCAGCGCGATTCGTAGCATGACGGTCTGGGAAAGGAGAGCAGGACTGAAAAAACAAACGGCCCGTCCGGAAGGGACGGGCCGAGGATCGCTTGGGTGCTGCGGGATCAGCGAGCTGTGCTGGTCACCATGGCATGCACGAAGCGCCCCGACCCGTATGGCCGTGGCTGCGATGCGCATGATGGTGGCGGAGGCTCTGCATGATGGAGAGGAGCGTAGTGGGGTTCCGGACGCCCGTCAAGGAGGAAAAGCCCGACGGCCCTTGGCGTTCGGGACGCTTGTGAATAAGTTCACAATGCTCGTAGGGCCCTACGGGCACAGGACTCGTCCTGTAGAATGGTAAAAATTTTCGATCAGGCTCTAGGAGGCCTCTCGACATGCGGTTTCTCGGTTTTGCAGTAGTGACGGGCGCAGCGATCATGCTGGGCGCGTGCGGTGGTGACAAGGCGGCCACGACGGATTCGGCAGCGGCTCCGGCGGCGACGGAAATGGCTCCGGCCGAAGCGGCTCCGGCTGCAGCGGGCGCGATGGCCCCGATCACGGGCACGACGCACGAAGTGAAGATGATCGGCGACGGCACTGGCTATAAGTTCGAGCCGGCCAACCTCACGATTGCCGCCGGCGACGGCGTCAAGTTCACGTTGGTCAGCGGTGGCCCGCACAACGTGGCATTCGACGGCGCCGCGATTCCGGCCGCTGGCAAGACGCAGCTGATGGCCAACATGCCGGAGCAGGCTGGTGAGTTGTCGGGCAAGATGATGCTCAACGCCGACGAGAGCTACACGATCTCGTTCGCGGGCGTCGCGGCTGGTGAGTACCCGTTCTTCTGCACGCCGCACCTCGCCATGAACATGAAGGGCGTGATCACGGTCAAGTAATACGAACGGTGTTCCGTTCTGCAGGACCTGCGGGGGCTGGCGAAGTTCGCCAGCCCCCGCGTTCGTTTCCCCGGCCTCATGCCGCGGCTTCCGCCGTCATCCGCCGCCGCTTCTGTGGCGCGGTGCGTGGTCGTCGGCTAGTCTCCGAGTCATGTGGGCCGATACGCTGTTGTCACTCGAACGGGGTCACCTGATCCGCCTGGCGCTATGGGCTGGCGCCTGTGTGTTGAGCGGGACCTCGTTGCTGACCTGGTTGATGGTGCGTCGCACGGCGGCGCCGTTGCTGCGCCATTTCGCCATTCAGACCGCGGCGTGGGGCGCCGTGAATCTGGCGATCGTGGTGTGGGCGTGGCGTGGACTCGTGTTTCGCGATTTCGCCGGCACGCAGCGTCTGTTGAACGTGCTCTGGCTGAACACCGGCCTCGACGCCGGGTATGCGGCGGTCGGCGTGACGCTCGCGTTGACGGCCTGGCGCTGGGGACAGCGCCCGGGCGGGATCGGCGCCGGGCTCGGCGTGGTGGTGCAGGGCGTTGCGCTGGCGCTGCTCGATCTTCGTCTCATCGTCGCTATCGGGCCGCTGCAATAGTCCCCACCGTTCGGCCTTTTTCAGCACTCCGCTGTCGTCCCCTTCGTTCGCCTCGCATGGAACCCGTTATCCCAGATCTTCGCGCCGAGCCGCGTGAGCGTGCCTACGCGCGCCTGCTCGAGATGCAGTCGCTGCTGCTCGAGGGCAGTGACGACGCCATCGCCGGCATGGCGACCGTCAGCGCGTTGCTGCATCATGCCTTCAGCCATCTATGGACGGGGTTCTACCGTGTCGTCGAGCCCGGCCGCCTGCTCCGTGTCGGTCCCTATCAGGGGTCATTGGGCTGTCAGGAGATCACCTTCGGCCGCGGGGTCTGCGGCACGGCGGCCGCGGAATGCCGCACGGTGGTCGTCGCGGACGTCCATGGTTTTCCTGGGCACATCACCTGCGACCCGCGGTCGCAGAGTGAGATTGTTGTCCCGGTATTCGATGCCGCCGGCGCACTGATCGCTGTGCTCGACATCGATTCGTCGGTTCCGTCGGCGTTCGGTGATGCCGATCGCGAGGGACTCGAGCGGTTGGTGGCTTGGTTCGCCCGCACCACGTATGTTTCGCTTCCTGCCTGACTCCTCAGTCGCCCCGTCGATGACCGGCTACTCCGATCGGATCAACCACGCCTTCGCCTTCGCAGCGAAGCACCACGATCAGCAGGTCCGCAAAGGCACGCGGCTCCCGTATCTCACGCATCCGGCAAATGTCGCGGTGATTCTCACCCGGTATGGGTGTGCCGAGGACACGGTGGTCGCCGGCATTCTGCATGACGTCGTCGAGGATTGCGTACGCGACGGCTGGACGCGCGCGATGCTGGAGGAGCGCATCGGCAGCAAGTTCGGGGGCAGGGTATTGCAGACCGTGCTCGCGGTCACCGAGCGACGCACCGACGATGACGGGGTGGATCTGTCATTTGATGAGCGGAAGGCGGACTACGTCACCCGTCTGGCGCTGGCGTCTGAGGATGCACGATGGGTGTGCGCGGCCGACAAGGTGCACAACGCCAACTCGATTCTCTCCGACCTGCGCCGCACGTCATTTCCGGAAACCGTCTGGGGACGATTCTCGGCGGGACGCGACGGCACCGTGCGCTGGTACGCCCGCGTGAGCGCACGGTTGACCGAGATCGGCTTCCATGCACCGATCGTCGAAGAACTCGAGCAGGCCGCTGCGGAGCTGGGCCGGATCTCGACCTGATGTAGGCCGGCTCCCGCCCAGCGGTGCGCGCTAGACGCCGGCCGTCGTGCCGTAGCTCGTCTCGACGTAGTTCTCGAGAATCACGAGGAACTCCTCGACGATCTTGTCGCCCTTGAGCGTCGTGAAGAGCTGCCCGTCCACGTACACGGGCGCCTTCGGCTCTTCGAACGTGCCCGGCAGCGAAATGCCGATGTTGGCGTGCTTGGATTCGCCTGGACCGTTTACCACACATCCCATCACGGCGACTTTCATTTCCACGACGCCGGGCCGCGATTCGCGCCATACGGGCATCTGTTCGCGCAGATAGCCCTGAATGTCTTCGGCCATGTGCTGGAAGAACGTGCTCGTGGTACGCCCGCAGCCCGGGCAGGCGGTCACCTGCGGCGCGAACGACCGCAGGCCGAGCGACTGCAGGATCTGCTGCGCCACGAACACTTCTTCACGCCGATCGCCATTCGGCTTCGGGGTGAGCGACACACGGATCGTGTCGCCGATGCCTTCGCTGAGGAGAATGCCGAGGGCGGCGGCCGACGCCACGACCCCCTTCGTGCCCATGCCCGCTTCGGTGAGGCCAAGGTGCAGCGGATAGTCGCAACGCTTGGCGAGACGACGATAGCACTCCACCAGATCGGGCACGACGGAAATCTTCGCACTCACGATGATCTTGTCGTGACCGAGTCCGACTTCTTCGGCCAGCGCGGCGGAACGCAGCGCGCTCTCCAGCATGGCGTCCATGTACACGTCCTTCGCGTCGCGCGGCAGGGCCGACTTCGCGTTGGCGTCCATCATATCGGTGAGCAGGTTCTGATCGAGCGAACCCCAGTTCACGCCGATGCGCACCGGCTTGTCATGATCGATCGCCGCCTGCACGATCGTCGTGAAATTCGTATCGCGATGCTTCGTGCCCACGTTGCCCGGATTGATGCGGTACTTGTCGAGCGTGGCGGCGCACTGCGGATACTTCGTGAGCAGCAGGTGCCCGTTGTAGTGGAAGTCGCCGATGAGCGGGACATCCAGACCGCGATCTTCCAGCCGCTGCCGGATCTCGGGGACCGCCTGGGCCGCTTGGTCGTTGTTAACCGTGATGCGCACTTTCTGCGACCCGGCCTCGAACAGCGCGGCGACCTGATCCGCGGTGCCGGCGGCATCAGCCGTATCGGTATTGGTCATCGACTGCACCACGATCGGTGCCGAGGAGCCGACAGAGACACCGCGCACCTTGGTGGTGACGGTGGGACGACGAGTGCTGAAGCCGTTTACGCTAGACACCATGGAACCCGGTTGAGAGTGGCAGCCGTAAGGTAGCGCGGTCAGGGACTCCTCCCCAAGTTCCCCCGGAGGCCGACTCTCCGCGCGCCGGCCCGTCGATGCCCTCACAACCCCGTCACCGCCGTGTCCGAACCCATTCCGCCGTCCGGTTCGCCCGAAAGCCGGTCCGAAGGCGTGCCCGACACGCCGATCCCCGCCCCCAAGCCCCGCCGGTCTTTTCTGCGTCGGCACTGGCTCGCGGTCGGCGTCCTTGGCGTCTTCGGTCTGCCCGCAGTCGGGATTACCCTCTGGGCCACGATTGCGCTCAATTGGAGCTACTCCAGCGGCAAGCGGACCGGCTACGTCCAGAAGATGTCCCGCAAGGGCTACATCTGTAAAACCTGGGAGGGCACCCTCTACACGGATATCGCCCGCGGCTTCCGGTCTGACAGTTTCTCGTTCACGGTGCGCAGCGATTCGCTCGCCCACGTGATCGAGACGCTCAGCGGCAAGAGAGTTGCGGTGGACTACGAGCAGCACCTCTATGTGCCCACGTCATGCTTTGGCGATACGGAGTATTTCGTGACCGGAGTGAGTGTCCTTCCGGAGTAACGCGAGGTCCCGCTCCGGGGCACGCGTGCCTGTCACCGCAGTCCGGAGACTGCATGCCGTGTTCGCTTGGTCTGTTCCGTGCGGCGTAGAGGAAACACTGACTTTCAGTGTGAACGGTCTGACGTAACCTCCGTGTTCGCGAGTAACGCGCGAAGTTCGTCCTTCCGACGATGACGAGGTCGTCGGTTCCCCGCATACGATGTGGAGATCAATATGAATCGCTTTATAAAGCAGATCGCCGTTGTCGCGCTGATGATGACGCCGGCGTTGGTCAGCGCCCAGTCGTCCGCCGTCGGGTTCGGTGTGAGCGGTGGGCTGTCGGTTCCAACCGGAGATCTCGGTGACAATGTCGATGCCGGTTATTCGATCGCCGGCCATGCGTTCCTGAATCCCTCGTCATTGAAGTCGCTGCGCTTCCGTGGCGATGTGAGCTACAGCGGTTTCGACTACAAGAACATCGATGCCTCGTACCGCAGCCTTGGCTTCGTCGGGAACGTGCTCCTCGAACTGTCGTCTAGCGATGGCGTGAAGCCATATTTACTTGGGGGCCTTGGTGCTTTCAACGGCAAGCGGTCCACGCAGGTCGGATCGGCAGCCGTGGTCTCGACCAGCAGCACGGATGTCGGTATTCAGTTTGGCGGCGGACTCCACTTCCAGCTCTCCGGCTTCTCGACGTTCCTCGAAGCGAAGTACGTAAATGTGTTCACGGATAACAACAGCGCGGGGTACATCCCGATCGCGTTCGGCGTGCGCTTTTAGTCCACGTCGACTTACTGTCGGACTGCTGTCACTGCAGCACACGAACGCCGGGCCACTGACCTCAGCCGCCCGGCGTTTGCGGAGACGCTACCGGTTGATGGGAATGGCCACGCCCGCAAAGAACTGAAAGGCGCGGTTGCGTAGATTCGCCTCGCTAGTGAGATCGGTCAGACCGAAAGTGTAGCGCGCACCGATCATATAGGTCGTTGAGCCCGACTTGAAGTCGATACCCGCTCCCGCAACGATGCCGACATCGAACCTCCTGAACGTAATGTCCTGCTCGTCTTCCAGCGCCGAACAGTTCACCGACGCGGACGCGCCATCGCCGGACGCCTCCACCCTGCAGCGCGTCTGATAGGCCAGGCTGACGCCGGCCCCGATGTGCGGAACGGCGTTGCCGGTGCTGCTCAGGTCGTATCGCAGCATAACGGGCACCTCGATGTAGTCGACCTTCGTGACGAGGCTCCCGCCATCCTCATCAGCCTTCGCGCCCCTCATTGAATAGAGTGCATCGATCACCAGACCGATGCCGCTCCGGAACGGCTTGACCATGGTCGCACCCGCCAGCAGCCCGGTGCGTGTCTTGAGGCCTTCGTCATCGTTCCCTTTCAACGTGGCGAAGTTCAGGCCACCGAGCAGTCCAAGACGAATTGGCGGGGTGTCTTGCGCCGCCGCGACGGCTGGAAGCGCCAATCCAGCAGCAAACGCCAACGATACCAGAAATCTTTTCATTCTAGTCTCCGTAACCGGTGGTGACCCCGAAGTGGCTGCTCAACCACCGCAACAATCGGGCCCTTCGGGGACGCATGACCAGCTAGACTGACCCCATCATCGTTGTCGGCACCGGCGTGGCCGCTCTCGTGTTCGACCAGAGCTTCCAGGTCCAGTTTTCGGCGTATCCCACGCTGCGCAGCTGCCGAGATCTTGACGACCTCGCGCCGCGAGATCACGCAGCATCTCAGCCCAGCTTTGGGTCGCCCCGCGATGGCCGCTTTCAACGGCGAGCACCGCCTTTGTCCCATCCGCCAAGCCGGCGATCAGCACGAGCAGCGTGGCCCTCGTCGGCTCGAGGCCCGCGTTCACGCAAATACCACCCGCCCACATCTACATCGGTTCGAGCGCAGACAGATCGCGCTACTGCCCGCTCATGAGGGTTCGCAGCGAAATACGCCTCATTGGGTTCGCGAATAATTCCATTTTTTGTTCATCCGGATAGGAACTTCGATTGAGGCCCGTGGAGCACACGACACGATCGCCGACCGTACAAACACCGGCAGGCGAGCGGCGCGCCATCCGTTTCGCGAGCGCGCCCGGAGCCGTCTCCGCCACGACGGACTTGCCTATCCCCATCACATGCGGGATACTGTCGAAAAAATGAACGATCCGCAGTCTGATCTTCCCCTAACGGAGCTTCCATGTTCATGCGTCAACTTTCGGCCTTCGGCTTGGTCGCTGCCCTGCTCGTGCCGACCCGCTCGGCAGTGTCTGCAACATCCGAGAGTCCCCTGGACTTCACCCTCGTCAACAGGGCGGGGTTGACCATCACCCATGTGTATGTCTCGCCGCATGATGTGGACGAGTGGGGCGACGATATCATGGGCGAGGATGTGATTCCGCACACCAAGTCCGTCGACATCACCTTCGACCGGGGTGAAGACAGCTGCAATTGGGACCTCAAGGTCACCGACGAAGACGACGATGATGTTGTGTGGGAATCGCTGAATCTGTGCAAGGCTTCGAAGATCACGCTGAAATACGAGAACAAGGTACCAACAGCAATCATCGAGTAAGATGACCCCCCCGCGCTCACGGCCACCCGAGCGCGGGGTTTCTGACCTCGGACCTGCTAATAAAGGGCGCTCCTACCCCGTACGCGTAGCGCACTCGGTTGCTGTGCGCTCGCGGTACCCGAGAGTCCGACCAACGAGACGATACCGACAGCGAATGCCATTCGACAAGTGTGCATGGTTCACCCACGCAACGAACGAAACGGGGAAGTGTGCTACTGCCTCCCCGTCTCGGCCCGTTACTCAGCGCAGGTAACCGTAATTTCCATGGGCGTGTAGATACCCCCGGTCAGTGCTGTAACCAGTTGGTTCGCGAAGGAGAGCTGAGTCGAAACCTTCGCTACGCCCTTCGGGCACTTCGATGTAGTCGTAAGCGTCGATGGCGGTACCAGACCGTAGATCCAGCCAGAAGCCCACTTTTTCTCGATGGTCTCTGTCGAGGGTTTCACGCCGGTCTCAATCGTGGCGTGGTAGCAACCCGACAGGATTGCGATGGATAATACAGAAACGGCGATTCTCTTCATGTAAAACCTCCAGAGCTTGTGAAGTCCGCCGCATACGTGAGCGGACAGGGCAAATGTGTGCTGCGAACTCAACCGAGTCGAGGATCTGTCAGAACGCGGGGGTATACACGGCTCAGCGCCATCCGACACGACATGTCGCGTTCGCGCGAACGGATATGCGATCAGGTCAGGGGATACAGTTCCGTGGCTTCTCCCACCACTTTTCGGAACCATGACTAGCCAGACTGCCCCCATCATCATTGTTGGCGCTGGCGTTGCCGGCCTCGTGTGTGCGATTGAGATCCATCGCGCCGGCCGGCCTGTCCTTGTGCTCGATGCCGCGTCGGAGGTGGGCGGGCGCGTGCGCAGTACGACGCGCGACGGTCTCGTGTTCGACCACGGCTTTCAGGTGCTGTTCACGGCGTATCCCACGCTCCGCAGCTATCTGGATCTTGATGCCCTCGTGCCGCGCAAGTTTCTGCCGGCTGCCCGCATCGTGCAGGGTGGTCGGGTCTCATTGATCGGTGACGCGCTGAGCGACCCCGCACTCTTGCTCGACACCATCATGGCACGCGCGGTACCGCTCGGCGACAAGCTGCGCCTGTTGGCTCTCCGGCGCTTCGCCCAGCAGCTCTCGGTCGACGAGTGCTTCACGGCGCGTTTCGCTGGGGTGAGCACACGCGATTTTCTGGCCTCGCGCGGGTTCAGCGCGTCGGTGATCGACGGATTTTTCGCGCCGTTCTACGGGGGCATTCTACTGGATCGCACCCTTGCCACCAGTGCGTCGGTGCTGCTGTTCACCTTCAAGATGCTGGCTGAGGGCGATACGGTCGTACCCGCGGGCGGCATGGGGGCGCTCACCAGGCAACTGGCGTCGAGACTGCCGGCAGGCTCGGTGCGCACCGATAATGGGGTGAACTCGCTCACCGTGCACGAAGGGCGCGTGACGGGCGTGGTGCTGGCCGGTGGCGACGTGTTGCCGGCCGCGCAGGTCATCATGGCCACCGACGCACCGGCGGCGGCACGACTGGCCGCCACGGCCGGTGTGCAGATCGCCACGCCGTCTGGGGCGCGCGGCACCACCACGTTGTACTTCACCACCAGCGGTGCTTCGCCGATCCCCGGTCGCGCGCTCTGGCTCAACGCCGACGCGTTAGCGGTGATCAGTCACGCCGTGACCATCACCGATGTCGCGCCTGAGTACGCACCGCCTGGTGTGTCGCTGATCGCCACCAGCGCCGTGGGTGATGCCGCCGATCGGAGCGATGCCGATCTCGAATCGGCCGCGCGACGCGAACTGGCTGCCATGGCGAAAGCCGCTGGTGATGCTGCCGCCGACGGCAAAACCGCGGCGCTGTCGCGTGTGGCGATCTGGCGCGTGCCGTACGCCCAGTTCGCGCAGCCACCGGGATGGCGGGATCACCGTCCGACGATCGCGTGTGGGATACCCGGGCTCTGGCGGGCCAGCGAAGTGTTGCACTCCAGCTCACTCGAAGGTGCGGCCCGCGGCGGGCAGGACGCCGCGCGGGCCGTGCTGCAGACTCACTGACTCTGCATCGCTCCCCATAGGCGCCACTCCACCGTTCGTGTCGCTGCACTCGTCGTCGCGTTCGCTATCGGTGGCGGTGCGAAGCTGTTCTTCATCTGTGACGCCAAGTCGGTTGGCTTGGAGCGTGTGGTGCCGACGCCGCGGCTCACGATCGGCTACGCGTTTTAGGCTGCGTCGGCTGTACGCGTTTGGGATATGAACGGAAAAATGCTATTCCTGCCTGAACGGATTCGAACCGATACCAGCAGATAGCAGCTGATCAAACACCAAGTAGGACTTGATTCGCCGAGGACCCCGTGCAAAGCCGGGAGCGAATCCCTGGTGTCCGTTGCTATCAGCTCCTATCCGTTCAAGACGGGAAAATGCTATTCCTGTCTGAACGGATTCGTGTCGCTGCACTCGTCGTCGCGTTCGCTATCGGTGGCGGTGCGAAGCTGTTCTTCATCTGTGACGCCAAGTCGGTTGGCTTGGAGCGTGTGGTGCC
>CANGXK010000047.1 GCA_947457715.1 Gemmatimonadota bacterium | reverse complement strand
TGTTCGACAAGGCCGACATCGAAACGGAGATCCGTGACCTCTTCAAGCGTCGCTGTGACCTGCCCAGTGGTGGGTATCTGATCATCGAGCCAACCGAAGCGCTTGTCTCGATCGACGTGAATTCCGGCCGCTACACCGGTAAGCGGGACCCCGAAAAGACGATCCTGAAAACGAACACCGAGGCAGCGCGTGAAATTGCGCGACAGCTCCGGCTCCGTGACGTCGGCGGCATCATCGTCTGCGATTTCATCGATATGGAAGCGCAGGGCAATCGCGATAAAGTGCTCCATGAGCTTCGGACGAACCTGAGTCGCGATCGCGCCCGTACGAAGGCCCATGCGGTCTCGGATCTCGGCCTGGTGGAGATGACCCGCCAGCGCGTGCGTCAGAGCCATTGGCAGAGTATGACCGAGTCGTGCCCGACCTGCAGTGGAACGGGCCGCGTATTCACGCCGGAAACCATCGTCCGACGGACCGAGCGGGCGGTGCGCCGCATGTCGGCCGAGGGGCGCCGCGAGCCGGTGATTCTTCGCCTGCATCCCGAGGTGGCGCTGCACGTGTTGGAGCAGGAGCACGACTTCGTCAAGCGCCTCGAGAAGTTGGCGGGCTTCCCGCTGGAGCTGCGAGACGATCCGCTGCTCCGTCCGGACGAAATCAAGTTGGTCATGCGCGGCGCCCAACGGGATGTCACGCAGCAGTACGCCCTGGCCTGAAGCTGGCCCGAAAACCTACGTCCCCACAAGCGCCTGAGGCTGGTCTCAGGCGCTTGACAGCTAAAGCGAAGCCGGATAAGCTTTAAGGCTACGTTTGAAGCCTGCAGAATACGATTTAACAGATAGAGCCATGAGCTACGCGATCATTCGCACCGGCGGCAAGCAGTTCCGTGCCGAGCCGGGCAAGTCCCTCAGGATTCCCTCGCTGCTGGGCGAAGTCGGCACGGCCGTCGAGTTCAACGACGTCCTTATCGGCAACGACGGCACCGGTGTCCGCATGGGCGTGCCCACGCTCAGCGGTGCCAAGGTCACCGGCGAGATCGTGAAGCACGGCCTCGACGACAAGATCATTGTCTTCAAGTTCAAGCGCCGGAAGAACTATGCCCGCAAGCAGGGTCATCGGCAGAAGTTCACGGAAGTCCGCATTAACGAAATCACCCTCGGCTGATCGCCGGCGGTGCGCCTCACCGGCGCACCTCCTTTTCCGGAGTAAGAGCAATGGCACATAAGAAAGGCGTCGGCTCATCACGCAACGGTCGCGATTCGAATCCGAAGTTTCGCGGCATCAAGAAGTACGGTGGTGAGTTCGTAACGGCTGGCAACATCATCGCGCGTCAGTGCGGTACGAAGTGGCATCCCGGCAACAATGTCGGCATGGGCACGGACTACACGATCTACTCGCTCGTCGACGGCGTCGTGCAGTTCCAGCACCACAACAAGAAGAAGTACAAGATCAGCGTCCTGCCGGTCGAGTTCGTTGAAGTGATGGTCGAGGAAGTGGTCGAAGCCTAAGCTTCGCCGCCCCGCCGCCCAACTCAAAAAGCCTTCGCTGAATGCGGAGGCTTTTTGCCGTCTGGTGCATTGTCGCCGCGCAACTTCTCGGGGGATCGCAACGTACGTTTCGCAGACTCACTCACTCTTTAGCGAGGGCATTGGCCATGGCGATCTGGGATAAGGTCAAGCAGGGGATCGATAAAGCGGGCAAGGCGGCTCAGGACGTCTTCGACGAGGGCAAGCTGCGTCTCGAGGCCTACCGTGCCCGTGAACAGGCCGACAAGGCCGCTGAGGCGCTGGGGTACGCCGTGTTTCGGGCGGCTGACGCCGGCGGCGAATTGGCGGCGGACGCGCGCGATCGACTCATCGCGGCGCTGCGTGCGCAGGATGCCGAGGCGCGACGACTCGAAACGGAGTTGGCGGCGGCTCCGGCGGCGAATGGGAGGACGGATGCCGATCCGACCGCCAGCGCGGCTCCGGCGGCGCCACCGTCGGAACCTCAGATGGGATAAAATGCCGCGCGGACGGTCGCCGGCACGTCCGTGCAGAGGCCATCCACGCCCCAGGCGGCGAGCTGTCGTGCCCGCGCCGGATCGTTCTCGGTCCAGGCGATCACCTTGACGCCAAGCGCATGTGCTGTCTCCACGAGCTCCTCGTCGAGGAGGTGGGTGTACTGCCAGAGCGTGTCCGGGGCCGCTGGCTGCAGGAGCCCGGCAAGCGCGATCGGATACAGATCGCAGAGCACTCCCGTGGCCGTCTGTGGGCGAATGGCGCGAATCGCGACCGGGACGCGATGGTCGAAGGAATGGACGGCGGCACGGACCTGGGGGTAGCGGTCGAGGAGGGCGGCGACCGCCCCCTCAATCCGAGGTGCCTTGACCTCCACAAACACTGTGGCGCGCGCGCCGACCAGATCGAATACGTCTTCGAGCAGCGGCAGCCGATGGTCGCCAGCCAGACGAATGCCTCGGATATCGCTCAGCGTGAGTGTCTGGATGGCCACCGCGTCCTGATGCACCCCGCCATGGTCCAGCCGGAGCAGCGGGTCGTGATGCACCACCAACTGTCCGTCGGCCGTCCCGTGGACATCAAGCTCGATGCCATCCGCGCGTTGCTCGAGTGCCCGCGCGAATGCCGCCATTGTATTTTCAAGGCACTCGCGCGAGGCGCCGCGATGGGCGATGATGTCTGGTATGTGCATGTCAGGTCTCCGCGGCGCGTCATGGTAGCCTATCCTCCAGCCAAGCTGCCAGAGTTGGCCTCGTCCGGTCAATACGGGAGCGCGACCTTAACGAAGCCCGTCGGGCGTCGTCTCATAGGTCGGAGCGTATGATCGATGCCGAGCAACGGGATGACGCGTCAATCGATGGCGCCCTCATCGAGCAGTGGAAGGCGGGCGATGAGCGGGCAGCCACGGCGATCGTGGGGCGGCACGCCGGGGCGCTGGCGCGTTTCGCCGTTCGGCTTGGGGTCGAAGAAGATGTAGACGAGGTGGTGCAGGACACGTTCATTCGGGCGTTCTCGGCGCTCGACGCCTTTCGCTCGGACAGTTCACTGCGCACTTGGTTGTTCACGATCGAACGCCGTCTGGTGATCGATCGACGGCGATCGGAGGCGAGACGGGGGCGTGACGTCGAGATCGACGATGGACATGCGTCAACCGAGTACGATGCGCTGGATGCGTTGGTGGCCGACGAGGCCGCACAGCGGATGGCGTTGGTGATCGGGCGGTTGACCCGCATGCAGCGGGAGGTCTTCACGCTGCGCGTGCAGGAAGGGCGGAGCTACAAGGAAATTGCGGATATCCTCGACAGCTCCGAGGGAGCCGCCCGGGTGCACTACCACAACGCGATGCGAGCCGTGAAGGAGTTTCTCGATGACTGAGTGCCGGACCCCGGAACTGCAGGACCTGTTGCCCGACTACGTGTCGGCGTCGCTTGAGGCGACCGCCGCGTCGTTGGTGGAGCAGCACCTGTCGATCTGCGAACCGTGTCGCGACGACATCGTGCTTTTGCGACGGGTCCGCGCGGTCCGGCCGCAGGCCGTGCCGGTCGATGTCGCCCGCATTGTGGCCTCGTTGCCGCGGCCCACTCCCACGTTGCATCTGGTGAAGTCGACGCCGGCCGCAGCTGCGCCGCCGGCCGGCGCATCGCGTCGCCGCTGGTCGGCGTCGGTTTGGCAGGTGGCCGCGGCCGTTGGCGTTCTGATGGTTGGTGGTGCCTCGATGGTCGTCTCGCGCAACAGTTCAATCAGCATCGTGGGCGTCCGCTCGCCAGAGGCACAGATGGCGGAGGCGGCCGAGCGCGCGCGGTCTCACCAGCCAGACTCGGGAACGCCTCCTGCCGCCGCGGTGGCGGCGGGCGTCGATTCGCCGAGGACCGCCATAGGCGCCCGCGGGACCGCGCGCGTGTCCGTGTCGTATGGCGATCTCGGGAATTACTCCGCATCGGAACTACAGCGCATGCTCGATCGGCTCGAGCAGTGGGA
The DNA here is from genome assembly GCA_947457715.1 of Gemmatimonadota bacterium. The sequence goes on along the minus strand of CANGXK010000047.1, from coordinate 6,827 downwards.
CGGGACCAGTTCGACTGAACCCTTGCCCACGCTACCGGTCGTTTCGATCCCTGGAGGGACGGCACCATGATTCTGACTCGACTTCGAACGTTTGTCGTGGCGGGCCTTTGGGCCTCACTCGGATTGCCCCTCGCGGCCGTGGGCCAGGGGGGGCCACCGCGCTCCAGCGATCGGACCAGCACGCCGCGCATGAACAACCAGCAGCGGGAAGCACTTGAGCGACGTTTCCACGAGCGTATCGACGCCATCGTCAAGCAGCGCCTCCGCCTCACCGACGATCAGCAGAGCAAACTGCGCGAGGTCGCGTCTCGCACCGAGGAGTCGCGTCGGCTGCTGCGTCGCGAAGAGCTGACGCTTCGCTATGCCCTGCGTGAGGAAATGAAAGCCGGAGATCGTGCGAATGAAGGGAAGGTGGCCGAACTGCTCGAGCAGATGCCGAAACTGGAGCGCCGTAAACTCGACCTCTTGGAGTCGGAGCAGCGCGAACTGGCCAAGTTCCTCACGCCGATTCAGCGGGCACGCTACTTTGGCCTGCAGGATGAACTGCGTCGCGGCATGCAGGATCTGCAACGCCGGCGCATGGGCATCCATGACTCCACGACCTCGCCCGTCGAGGCGCGTGACTTTCGCCGCCGCGGGACGGTACCCCCGCAGGACGGTGCCGTCGCAGCACCGACTGCCCCCCACTGGCGGCACCGAGCTGGCGATCTCCCGTGGCGTTGATATAGTCACGCGTGTACACTTGTGTTGGTAGAGCACGTGTACGCCCAGATGGCGGAACTGGCAGACGCAGGGGACTCAAAATCCCCCACTCGCAAGGGTTTCCGGGTTCGACCCCCGGTCTGGGCATGGCCGCTCGCGTTCGTGCGGTTTTCAGGGCGCTTATGGCAGTTCGTACAACGCCGTTGCGTTGTTGCGCGTAGTTCGCGATGATGGGGAGCACGCGGCGCCTGTTCGAGGGCCACTGATGGGGTGTAGCTCAATGGCAGAGCACTCGACTGTTAATCGAGCGGTTGTAGGTTCGACTCCTACCGCCCCAGTTGTTGTCTGTCGGTACGAAACGCCCGGTTTTCCTCTCGGAAAACCGGGCGTTTCGTGTTTCTGGAGCCATTCGTCACCTGCGGCCGCGCGCCTCGCTTGCCGCGCCCGCCGGTGAATGCCTAGCTTGCCATGCACTGCTGGTGCACGCCCCAATTTGTACGGGCGATCCGCGACCGTGCGGCTTCGTCATTTCCCCCTGCGCCGATTGCGTCCATGCCTTTTTCGCTCCAGCTCAGTCACGCTGCTCCCGCCTCGGTCGACTCGCCGCTGCTGGCGATCGTCCTGTCTCAGGACCCGTCACTCGACGACGCGCTGCGCGCCGTCGACGTGCCCTTGGCCGGTGCGATCCAGCGATCCATCACACGCCGCGATTTTCGCGGTGGCCGCGATGAGACGATGCTGTTCGTCGGGGGAGACTCGGGCGCCCAGCGCGTGCTGCTGGTCGGTCGCGGATCGGCGCCCTTGACGCGTGCGGTCGCCCGACGCGCCGCCGCGATTGCGGCGCGACAGGTCGGCAAACTGGGTACCGGCGCGATGCACATCATGCTCGCCGGTGCGGATGCGGAGGCGATTGAAGGGCTCGCGCTCGGCGCCGCCGCTGGCAGTTGGGCGTATCCTGACCTGCAGACGCGGCCGCCCGAGAAGGATCGCCGGGCACGCCTCGAATCGGTCACGGTGCTCGGTGCGGACACCGACGACGTGCGCGCGGCCTTTGCGGCCGGCGCCGCCGTCTCGGAAGGGCAGGCGATCGCCAAGCGGCTTGGCATGATGCCCGGCAACGTTTGCACCCCCGAGACGTTCGTCGAGGTGGGACGCGAGATCGCGGCACGGCACGGGATGACGATCACGGTGCTCGGTCGCGCCGAGATGGAGCAGGCGAGCATGGGAGCATTTCTGTGCGTGGCGCAGGGTACGCCTGAGGAGCCACGCCTCGTGGCCCTCGAGCACCGCTGGGGCGCCCCCGATCAGCCACCGATCGTGCTGATCGGGAAGGGGCTCTGCTTCGACACCGGCGGCATCTCCATCAAACCGGCGCCGGAAATGGAGTGGATGAAGTTCGATATGATGGGAGCGGGCGCTGTCATGGGCGCTATGGAAGCCATCGGCCGCCTGAAGCTGCCCGTCAACGTGGTCGGTATCATCGGATCGACCACCAATATGCCGTCGGGGACGGCCGTGAAGCCGGGTGACGTCGTACGTGCCTCGAATGGCAAGACGATCGAGATCATCAACACCGATGCCGAAGGTCGCCTCGTGCTCGCGGATTTGCTCGTGTTTGCCAAGCGTTTCAAGCCGGCGATTGCCATCGATGCGGCTACACTCACCGGTGCCATCGTCATCGGGCTCGGCGCGCACGCGGTCGGCGTATTTGGCTCGGACAAAGCTGCCGTCGACGAAGTGCTCGCGGCAGGCGCGGCCTCCGGTGAAGCGGGGTGGCCCCTTCCGTTGTGGGATGAGTACAAGGAGCAGATCAAGTCCGATGTGGCAGACCTCAAGAACACCGGCGGCCGCGCGGCGGGCTCCATTACCGCGGCTCTTTTCCTTCAGGAATTCGTGGACGGTTATCCGTGGGTGCATCTCGATGTGGCCGGAACGGCGTACTCACAGGCCGATCTTGGATGGATTCCGAAGGGCCCGACGGGGACGCCGGTAGGCACCTTCGTGGAAATCGTACGGGCGCGCGCGCGTCGGTGATCCGCTTCGTGCGGCTCATGGTCGCTATCCTGCTGGCGGCCAGTGCGAAGCCGAGCTCCGCATCGGCGCAGGTTCGTCCGGATTCGGCGCGGAAAGATACCACGCGCGTTGCCGTGCCCGTCCTGGCGCCGCCCGACGTCGATACGACGCCAAAACGGATCACCGCCAGTGATTCGGCGGTCTTCGCCCGTGAGGTGGCCCGTACCGACAGTGTGAAACGCGCCATCGCCGGCGACACCGTCAAGGCGCCGCTGGCGCGCTTCGAGCGCCCCGAGACCGATGAGCTGTCCACACGCCTGCGCTTTTCACGCGAGGACATTCTAACGTCGGGCGCGATAAATCTCGTTGATCTCCTTGATCGCGTGCCGGGGGTGACGACCTATCGCAGTGGATGGATCGCCGGTGTCAACGTGGCCTCTTTCGCGGGCGACACGCGCCGTCTTCGCCTGTTCCTCGACGGCATCGAGTTGGATGCCATTGAGCCACGGAACGGCGGCACGCTCGACCTCACCGACGTTCCGCTTTGGACACTCGATGAAGTCGTCATTGAACGGGCCGCCGGTGAGGTCCGTGTCTGGATGCGCACGTGGACGGTCGAGCGAACGACGCCGTATACGCGTGCCGACATTTTCACCGGCGACCTGAACACCAACGCGTTCCGCGGACTGTTTGCACGACGCTGGCGAAATGGGATGCTGCTGCAGCTCGGCGGCTCGCAGGTGGCCACGCAAAGCGGTCGCATCAATGCGTTTACGGGGGCCGAGAGCTCAGGTAGTCGCGGCGATGGCACCGTGCAGGGATTCATGGCGCGCATCGGATGGGCAAAGCGCAATGTGAGCGTCGACCTGTTCGCCAATTCGACGGGGCGCGACCGGGATGCACACAGTGCCCGTGACGGATTCACGGACTTGCTGGCCTACAAGGGCTCGCGGCGCGATGCGTACTTGCGCGTCGGTTACGGGGACACCCTGCGCGGGCTCTGGTCTCAGGCCATCGTCGGCGTCGTGCGTACGCGTCTCGAGGGCGTCGGCGATGAAACGGCCGTTCCTGACAGCGGTGTGGTGTTCGAAACCGATACGATTCGGGGCCGCACCCAACAGCTGATGGCGGTCGGCTATCGAGCGCGGCGCTGGTCTCTTTCCGTGACTGACCGGCTGCGCGCGATCGACGGCGAACGCTTCCACGCGCCAGCGCTTCGGGCGCGAGTCGGCGGCACGCGCTACTCGATCGGGGCGTTCGCCGAGGAAAACGGCGCGGACTCAACGCGTCGCGTCGATCTCGTCGCCCGCGTGCAACCCTTCTCATGGCTGGTGCTCACGAGTGCGCAGAGCACGCGCACGCCGGACTCGGTCACCGGTCGTGTCGCTGGCAGCACGCTGCGTGTCGAGGCCGCGCTCAGAGTCCGCCGGTTGTGGTTCGGTGGTGGTGTCCTTCGCGATGATGCCAGCCGCTTCGAAGCACCGGTGATTCTCGGCACACCGGCTGCGCGGTTGTCCTCGGTGGCGGCGCAGGGCGTCCTGCTGTCGGCGACTGGTCGACTTTACAAGGACGTCCGGCTCGACGTGCAGGCGATTCGCTGGGATGGTTCACAGTATGGCCGTCCCACGATGCATGTGCGCACGGAACTCGCGCTGATCAGCGAGTGGCGTCGCCGGTTTCCGCGTGGTGAGTTCTCGATTAACGCGCGGCTGTGGCATGATCTGCGCGATGGCGTTCCGTTCTTTTACGGTTCGGCAGTCGGGGGCAGCACTGCCGATGTCCGCATCACCGAGCGCGCACAGGTCGTCACGGGACTGCTGGAACTGCGTATTCAACGCGCGACCCTGTTTTATCAATATCGCAACCTGACCGGTGGCGCGTACGAGCAGATTCGTGGTGTCACGATGCCGCCGGCCGTGCAGATCTATGGTGTGCGATGGGAGTTCTGGAACTGATGCGGTTGACGCCCTCTTCGGTCCGCGTTTCATTGCCCATCGCATGATTCGATCAATGACGGGCTTCGGCCAAGCGGAAGGCACGGTCGGCACCTCGCGGGTGCTGGTCGAAGTGCGCACGGTCAACCACCGGTTTTTTTCGCCCAGCATCAAGCTGCCGAGCGCCTATGCGCGTTGGGAGACTGAGGTACGCGAGGCGATGCGCCTCAAGGTGAGTCGCGGACATGTGACGCTGACGGCGCGCAGCGAGCGCCTGGCCACGCAGGCCATTACCATCGACGACGAGCGATTCGCGGCGGTGGTGGCGCAGTTGCGGGCCCTCCACGAGCGCCACGGCCTGGCGGGCGGTGTCGATCTGGCGACGGTGCTGCGCATGCCCGACGTGATGTCGGCGCCGCGGGAAGACGAGGAGACGGGGACGGTGGCCGACGTGGTCGCCATCGTTGAACGTGCGCTCGACCACCTCGGTCGGGCCCGCGCCGAGGAAGGCGCACGTCTGGCGACCGTGCTTCGCGAGCGCTTAGGGATGATCGACGGCGCCCTGCAGCGCATTGCCGTGCGGGCCCCCGAGCGCCTCGTCGCGCAGCGCGATCGCCTCCGGGCGGCCGTTCGCGAACTGGCGGATGGCCTGGTCGTGGACGAGGGGCGATTGGCGCAGGAGATCGCGATTCTGGCCGATCGGATGGACGTCAGCGAGGAACTCGACCGGTTCCGGTCGCACATCACGGCGTTCCAGAGCGTACTCGCCGACACCGGTGGGGAACCGGTGGGCAAGCGCCTCGGCTTTCTCTTACAGGAAATGCTCCGGGAGGCGAATACCACCGGCAGCAAGGCGGCCGATGCCGCAATCCTGCACGATGTGGTTGGGGTGAAGGAAGAGTTGGAACGCATCCGGGAACAGGTCGAGAACCTCGAATGAGCCCATTTCCGGTCATCTTGTCTGCTCCCTCCGGCGGCGGAAAAACCACGATTGCGCGTCGCGTGCTGGAGCGGCGGGCCGATGTGGGTTATTCTGTAAGTTGTACGACGCGTGCGCCCAGAGACGGAGAGGTGGACGGGCGCGACTATCGGTTCTTGAGTCTGGATGCGTTTGCGGCCGCGCGACAAGCGGGAGAGTTCGCCGAATGGGCTGAGGTGCACGGCAATTTTTACGGTACGAAGCGATCCGAGATTCAGCGCGTGCTGAATGGCGGGCAGCACGTCTTGATGGATATCGATGTGCAGGGAGCACGGCAGTTTCATGTCGCGTTTCCGGACACGGTGTTGATTTTCGTCTTGCCGCCGTCGGGCGAGGTGCTGAAGTCTCGGCTCTCGGCGCGGAAGAGCGAGAGTCGCGAGCGGTTGCTCGTGCGCTTGCGAAACGCCCGTGCCGAGTTGGGGGAAGTGGGGCGCTACCACTATGTGGTGGTGAACGACGATCTTGAACGCGCCGTCGATCAGGTGAGTGCGATCATCGATGCAGAGGGACTGCGGCACGATCGGGTACACCAGGTCGAGGCGCAGGTCGAGGCGCTCATCGCGCAGCTCGAAGAGGAAATCCACGTTTTCATCAAGGGCGACTGACGCATGCAGGTTTTTACTCCGTCCGACGTATCGAAGCACGCGGCCAACAAGTATCTGAGCGTGCTCATCGCGGCCAAGTTCGCGCGCGTGCTCAACGAATTCCCCCGCGATCGCTCGGCCCACGAGAAGAAGCTCACGACGCGCGCGCTCGAGGAGCTCGCCCACGGTGAGATCGAGTACCGCGTGGTGCCGCGCCGCCGGCCGGCCTGAGTTCACGCCGCTTGCCGGACTCCGCGCGGCGCAACTCGTTGTCGTTGCACCCGCGACCACTGATTTCCGCGGGCGCGCCGTCCGCGGGCGCGCCGACAATCTGCGCTCGGCCTATCGGCTCGAGACGACGGCGCGACTCGTGCATGCCATGAACCATCGCAGGTGGAAGTATCCGCGGGTCCACCGGAACACCGATGCGGCGGAGGCGGTCGGGTACCCCGATCCCGACGCCGGCAACGGTGCCTTGGCTGTCGGCGAGGGCCGTGGGGCGGGTCGTGTGCCGGAGCCGGAGACGATTCTGGCGGAGTGCGGTCGTCTGGGTGAGCCGCCGACCGTCCTTGGCGGTCGCGCCGTCGTGGGCACCGCGGGTCCCACGCGCGGACC
>CANGXK010000046.1 GCA_947457715.1 Gemmatimonadota bacterium | reverse complement strand
GGTGGAAATCGAAGTCGAGAAGGAGCTGCAGCGTGAAGAAGCCGCGCGGCAGGGCGTCGATCCGTCGGAGATCGCGAAGCTCGGCGGCAAGCAGCTGATCGAACAGACCGGCGTGGCGGAGTTCAACCGTCGCTGCCGCGAGAGCGTGTTCAAGTATCGCGGCGACTGGGAAAAGCTGTCGCAGCGCACGGCCTATTGGCTCGACTACAACGACCCGTACGTCACCTACTCGCATAACTTCGTGGAGTCGGTGTGGTGGGCGCTGCGCACGCTGCATGAGAAGTCGCTGCTGGTGCGCGGTCACAAGATCCTGCCGTACTGCGCACGGTGTGGCACCGCGCTGTCCAGCCACGAAGTGGCGCAGGGCTACGATGACGTCGACGATCCGAGCGTGTACGTGGCGCTCGATCTGCTCGACGAGCAGGGCAACGCCCCGGCGCAGCGCCGACGCATTCTGGTGTGGACCACCACGCCGTGGACGCTGGTGTCGAACACCGCGCTCGCCGTGAATCCCACGCTCGTGTATGTGGAGCTGCGCAAGAAGACCGGCGCCGAGTGGACGATCATCCTCGCCGAAGCACGGGTGCCGGGTGTACTCGGCGGTGACTGGGCCGATCGCTGGGAAGTGACCGGACAGATGACCGGTACGGAGCTCTCGGGAAAGCGCTATCGCCGTCCGCTGGACTGGGTGCCGTATCCCGAGGAAGGCCGTCATGAAGTGATCGTGACGGAAGACTTCGTGAGTGCGGAAGACGGCAGCGGCGTGGTGCACATGGCGCCGGCCTTCGGCGCCGACGACTATGCGGCCGGACAGCGTCATGGCCTCGCCTTCCTGCAGCCGGTCACGGCGCGCGGCGAGTTCACCGACGACGTGCCCGAAGTGGGCGGCGTCTTCGTGAAGACCGCCGATGCGCGCATCATCGAGGTGCTGCGCGAGCGCGACGTGCTGTGGAAGGCCACCACGTTCACGCACTCGTATCCGCACTGCTGGCGTTGCGGCACGCCGCTGCTGTACTACGCCCGTGGCTCGTGGTTCGTGCGCACCACCGCCGTGCGTGAGAGCCTGATGGCGCGCAACGCCGCCGTCGATTGGCATCCCAGCGAAGTCGGCACGGGCCGCTTCGGGGAGTGGCTGGCCAACAACGTGGATTGGGCGATTTCGCGCGACCGCTACTGGGGCACGCCGCTGCCGGTGTGGGTGAATGACGAAGACGCCACCGAAATCGACGTGATCGGCAGCTATGCCGACCTGGCCGCGCGCACCGGGCAGCCGCTGCCCGAGGATTTCGATCCGCACAAGCCGCACATCGACCAGTACACGTGGCCGGCCCCGTCGGGGAAGGGCACCATGCGTCGCGTGCCGGAAGTCATCGACACCTGGTTCGACTCGGGCTCGATGCCGTTCGCGCAGTGGCACTATCCGTTCGAGAACCACGACAAGGTCGAGGCGCAGTTTCCGGCCGACTTTATCTGCGAAGGCGTCGACCAGACACGCGGTTGGTTCTACTCGCTGATCGCGATCGCGACCGGGCTGGGTGACGCCCTCCCCAACAACGTCGATCGCACCGCGGCGCCGTATCGTCACGTTGTCGTGAATGACCTGGTGCTCGATGCACAGGGACAGAAGATGTCGAAGAGCAAGGGCAACACCGTCGACCCGTGGCAGGTGCTGGAGCGCCACGGCGCCGACGCCGTGCGCCTGTTCCTCGTGGCCACCAGTCAGGTGTGGGTGCCGCGGCGCTTCGACGAGAACGCGATCCGCGAGACGGCGGGGCGCTTCCTGCTCACGTTCCGCAACGTCTACAACGGCATCTTCGCGCAGTACGCCAACTTCGGGTGGAGCCCGAGCGCGAACGATCCGGCCGTGGCCGACCGTCCGGCGCTCGATCGCTGGATCCTCTCGCGCCTTACGCGGGTGGAGGCCGAGGTCGATCAGTACCTCAATGGCTACGACGCCACCCTCGCCGCGCGTCGGGTCATGCAGTTCATGGACGACGACGTGTCGAAGTGGTACGTCCGCCAGTCGCGCGCCCGTTTTTATGAAATCGACAGCGCGGACAACCGGGCGGCGTTCGCCACCCTGCACGAAGTGCTGGCCGTGACCTGTCGCCTGTTGGCGCCCTTTGCCCCGTTCATGACCGATGCGGTCCATCGGGCCCTCACTGGAACCTCGGTGCACCTCGCGTCGTACACACGCGAGCAGCCGACGCCGGTCGATGACACACTCGAGGCCGCGATGGACGACATCCGGACTCTGGCCGGGCTGGCCCGTGCGGCCCGCGATGTGGCCGAGGTGAACGTGCGGCAACCGCTGCCCTCGGTGCAGTGCGTCGTGCCCGGGAACCCCGGGCCGGCGTCGGAACTGGGGACGCTGCTGGCCTCGGAGATCAACGTGAAACTGGTGGAATTTGTGAGCTCGACCGACGCGCTGGTGTCGCTCGAGGTGAAAGGCAACTTCCGCACGCTCGGCAAGAAGTTCGGCAAGGAAACGCCGCTCGTTGCGGCGGCCGTGCCGGATATGCCCGTCGAGCTCATCCGGACGCTCGCCGCTGGCGAGTCGGTTACCATCGAGGTGGAGGGGATTCCACGCTTGATTGCTCCCGACGACGTCGCCATCATCCGGCGCGCCTCCGGGGCGGCCGTGGTTCAGGAACATGGGGGGTACGGCGTGGCGCTCGATCCGACGATCACCCCCGAGCTCCGGGCCGAGGGGCTGGCGCGCGAAGTGATCAGCAAGGTGCAGCGCCTCCGCAAGGAAGCGCAGCTCGACGTGAGTGACCGCATCTCGGTGGCAATCGTCGGCGATGAGGAGTTGGAAGGCGCTGTGGCCACGCACCGTGGTCGGATCGCCGAGGAGGTGCTGGCCGTGCGATTGCTGCTCGGCACAGAGGCTGGCTCACCGTTCCATGCAGATGGCAACGGTTCCACGTGGACCGCGACGCAGGTGGTGGACGTCGATGGACGTTCGATCCGCCTCGCGCTCACCAAGGAAGGGTCGTAATGGCTGGATCCAACGCCGCGTCCAAGGATGTGAAGAAGTCGAAGCCGATGCCCAAGAAGCAGTTGCAGCACTTCGAAAAGCGGTTGCTCGAGGAGCGCAAGCGCGTGCTGAAGGAGTTGGGGCATCACGGGGAAGCGTTCGGGCCGAACGGTGACGCCGATGGCGACACGAGCGCCTACTCCTTCCACATGGCCGACCAGGGCACCGACGCCATGGAGCGTGAAAAAGCGTTCCTCTTCGCGTCCCAGGAAGGCCGGTTCCTCTTCCACATCGATCAGGCGCTGCGTCGCCTGTACAAGTCGCCGGAGACCTTCGGAAAGTGCCATCAGTGTGGAGAAGACATCGCCTTCGAACGACTCGACGCCTTGCCGCATGCGCGCTATTGCTTCGCGTGCAAGCAGCGTGAGGAAGACGCGAAAAAGGTCTGACGTGAAGGCCCTCGTAGCGCTCCCGATACTGTTCCTCGTGCTGGTCCTCGACCTGATCACCAAGGCCGTGGCGGTCGCCACATTGGCCCCGTCGGGACTGGCGAATCCGGTGTTCGGCAACTGGTTTCGATTCGCCTTGGTCTACAACCCGGGCGCGGCCTTCGGGCTGCATCTGGGCGACTATTCGCGCTGGATCTTCATGGCGCTCACCGTGGCGGCGATCGTGATCTTGTGGCGTCTGTATCGGCAGACGGCCCCGGACGATCTGCGGAAGGCGCTCGCGGTGTCGTTGGTGGCCGCCGGCGCGCTCGGGAACGTCATCGACCGGATCCGGTCGGACCTGGGCGTCGTGGATTTCATCGACATCGGCTTCGGCGCCCATCGTTGGCCCACGTTCAACGTGGCCGACATGGCCGTGAGCGGTGGGGCGTTCCTGCTGGCCATCGTGCTCTGGGGTGAGGAGAAGCGCGAAACGGAAGCCGCCGCTGCGGCCAGAGAGGCCGAGGGTGGGCGGGTCGCGCTCGGGGCCTCGTCCGAACCTGCTGATCTGTCGCGATGACCACCCCGACCCGTAATGCCAGTGCGTCGGCCATCGTCAACGATGTGCCGGAGGCGTCGGTCACGCCCCGCTTTTGGATCCTCGTCGTACTGATCATCGCCGTTGATGCGATGACCAAAGCCTTGGCCGTGGAGCACCTCGCCCCGCGCCATATTCCGCACGAGATCATCGGCAACGTGGTGCGCTTCACGCTTGCTTACAATCCGGGGGCGGCCTTCGGCATGCACCTCGGCCCCGCGTCACGCTGGATCTTCGCGGCGCTCAGCGTCGTGATCGTCGTGGTCCTCATTCGCGCCACGGCGGACCTGACCCGCATCTCCCGGCTCGCCGCGTTCGGCGTGCCCGTGGTGGTCGGGGGAGCCATCGGTAACCTGCTTGATCGCATTCGGCTGCGAGACGGCGTCGTGGATTTCATCGACATCGGGTACGGCGACGTCCGCTTCTGGACGTTCAACGTAGCCGACACCGCCGTCACTATCGGAGCAGGGTGTCTCGTGATCGCACTATGGCAGTTGGACAAGGCAGAGCAGCAGGCGGCGGCTTCGTGAGTGCTGTGTCGGGCGCCCCGTCGGGTACCGTGCACGACTTTCAGGTTGCCGACGACGGCGACGTGGGAGAGCGGCTCGATTTGCTTGTTGCCCGCACGTGTGCGTTGTCGCGGACCCAGGCCGCCACGCTGATTGCCAACGCCCAGGTCAAGGTCAACGATCAGGCGGAAAAGGCGTCGTATCGCAGCGTCGCGGGTGACCGCGTCCATGTGGTGATTCCGCCGCCACCGGGTCGAGACATCGTGCCGGAGAACATTCCGCTCGATATCGTCTACGAAGACGAGTATCTGCTGGTGGTCGATAAGGCCGCCGGCATGGTCGTGCATCCGGCCCCGGGCAACTGGACCGGCACGCTGGTGAACGCCCTGGTCGGCCGCGGTGAGCCGTTGGCCGAAGGCGGGGGCGAGGAGCGCGCCGGCCTGGTACACCGTCTCGACAAGGACACGTCGGGACTCCTCATTGTGGCCAAGACCGACGTGGCCCACCGGTCGCTCAGCGCCGCGCTGGCTGCCCGCAAGGTCACGCGCCGCTACGTCGCGCTCTGCTGGGGACACCTGTCCACCGACAACATCACGGTGGAAAAGCCGATCGGCCGAGATCCCCGGGACCGCACCAAGATGACGATCGTCCCTGATGGACGGATGTCGCGGACGGATTTCGTGCGTCTTGGCCGCTTCGACTCGGCCGATCTGCTGCGGGCGCACCTGCACAGCGGGCGCACGCATCAAATCCGTGTGCACCTCTCGTCGATCGGCCACCCGGTGGTCGGAGACGACACGTACGGCGGCGGCGGTGGACGGCGCCTGGTGGCGTTGCCCGTGAAACGGCACTTTCTCCATGCGGCCTGGCTGCGCTTCCGTCATCCGATCACCGGCGCGCCGGTCGACTTGCGTTCGCCCCTCCCGGCGGACCTGCGTCAGTCGTTGTCCGTGGTGAGCCTTATGCCGGAACTCGCCACGCATCAGGATCCGCTCGAGGTCTTCGGGTTCTACAAAACCGACGAAGTCCTCCCCGGACACCAGTCGGACGACCACGACGACGCCCTCGAGTAACGTCGTCGCGACCTGAGGCTCACCGAGGTGCCGCCACTCCGCGCGCTCCGGCGCCTCAGGCTGGCCGTCGCGGCGTTGGCGACGCTGGCGACGCTGGTCGTTGGCCACGGGCTGGCGGCGCAGTCGCCGCGCGCCCCCGGCGTGCGGTTCGACGAAGGCCGCTTCACGGTCGTGGCCGATGCGCGGGATGCACGGCTCGCCCGAACCCTTCTGACCGCTGCGCAGGCACATGACAGTTTTCCGGGGTTGCCGCGACCGGCGGCGAAGGTCCTGATTGCGGTCGCTCCCGATGCGGAGCGCTTCCGGCAGTGGGTCGGACCGCACGCCCCGGAGTGGGGCGCGGCCATCGCGATTCCCGATGAGCAGCGACTGGTGTTGCAGGGCGCCCGGGCCGGGAGCGATGCCGGTGACCCCGTGCGCGTCTTACGGCACGAGCTCGCGCATCTCGCGCTGCACGAACGCCTCGGACGCCTCCCGCCGCGGTGGTTCGATGAGGGCTACGCCAGCGTCGCCGCCGGCGAGTGGACGCGCGATGAAGCGTTCGCGACCTCGCTGACGATGGTGTGGCGCACGCTTCCGTCGCTCGACCAACTCGAGCGTGGCTTCTATTCCGGGGGAGTGGAGGCGACCTGGAGCTACGCGATGGCGTATCGTGTCGTGAGTGAGTTGCAGGCGCTCGATCGCGTGAACGGGCTGGCCAACTTTTTTCGCTACTGGACGGCAACCGGATCGATGGAGAAGGCGATCCGACAAGCGTACGGCATGACCGGCGAGCAGTTCGAGACGCACTGGAAGCAGCGCACGCGCGGTCGCTACGGCGCGCTCGCGCTGGTAACGAACGTCTCGGCGGTGTTCGGGTTGTTCGCGGTGCTTCTCTTGCCGCTCGTGATCCGCAAGCGCCGGCGGGACCGTCGTAAGCTGGAGGCGCTGCGGGCGGCCGACCGTGCGCAGGACGAGGCTGCCCGAACGTCTGCCCTCCAGGCGTTGCTGGATGCGGGACCCTCGGAGTCCGCCGGGGTATCCTGACCCACAGTCGTTCCGCGCCCGCCCTTGCCGTGCCACCTCGTTTCGCGGTATCGTGGAGGATGACTTCGATTGATAAGCCCCGCTCGCGCGCCCTGCTGTACTGGGGCGCCGCTGCACTCGCGTTGGTGGTCGGTTACGTGGACCTCGCCCGAGGCGGCGAAACCCTCGCCCCCGTGCTGCTCGTGGTTGGTTACGTCGTACTGATCCCGCTCGCTATTCTCAAGGGCTGAACGGAGGACGCGACGGCCCTGGGTGAGAGAGGAGCCCGGTCGAACGTGATATTCCGGTTAAGTTCTGGATTCGCTGGGAGCAGCGTCCCTCTGCCATTGTAGCTTCTCAACGGCGGCGAAGGGTCCGACGTACAACGGGCGAATAGCTCAGTTGGTTAGAGCGCCTGCCTTACACGCAGGATGTCGGGGGTTCGAGTCCCTCTTCGCCCACTCGTCCCGCACAAGTCGATGCCTTCCATTCGGCTCGTACGGGATGCGCATTCCAGACTGGCATCGGCCGCGGTCGCTTGCTTGCGCGGTGTGTGATCTGTCCTCAAGTTCTGCAGTTCCCCTCAGACCGATTGGCTTGCGCACGGCCACTCAGGTTGCAGGTAGTCCGGCGTCATGCCGGGTCCACGGCTCACGGTGCGGAGGTTACGACATTGACGTCACGGCATTTCCAGGCGCTCGCCGGAATCGGTCTCGCCCTCGTTGGTACCCTCGCGGTGCCGTCGATTGCGTCCGCTCAGTACAATCGGGTCCCCGACCCGAACGCCACACGCGTACTCGTGGCGGTGTTCAAGGCTGGTGAGAAGGGATTGGGAGTGCAGGCCGCCGACGCGGTGCGCTCGCGCATGAACAGCGAGTTCCCGTTCAAGCAGGTCTACGTCCTGCCCAAGACGGACATCAATGCCACGCTCGAGGCCTCCGGCTTCCCGATCACCGACGCCCTTGAAGCGCACGATCAGCGTGCCCTCGCCACGCTGCTGCGCGCCGACGAGTACGTGACCGGTATGGCCACCAAAACGGCAACCGGTGTGCGGGTCGAGGCCAACCTCGTGTTGGCGCGTGACAACGCCTTGGTCCAGCCGATCGGCGCGTTCGACGTGAAGAGCGTCGGTGATGCCGCCGGCGCGATCTCCAAGGAACTCAAGGAAGCGCGCAAGCAGATCGACGCCGAAAAGAAGTGCATCAACGCGGCCCGCGACCAGAAGTACGACGCCGCCATCGCCGCTGCGAAGGAAGGCATCGTGCTGTACCCGCGCGCCACGCTCGCGCGGATCTGCATGGCGAACGTGATGATCACCCAGAAGGCGCCGGCCGCCGAACAGCTCGCGATCGCCAGGGAGATCGTCGCCATCGATCCCCGAAGCCGTCCGGGCCTCGCGATCCTCGCCTCGTCGTATCGTGCGCTCGGTCAGCAGGACTCGGCCGTGGTGGCGCTCACGCGTCTCCTCGCCACCGACCCGAAGAACCCGCGTCTGCAGAAGGACGTGGTCGAAGAGCTGGCCAGCGTTGCCAATCCACGCCTCGCCAAGCCGGTCATCGACACGGCCGTGATGCTCAATCCGGGCGACCCCGACCTGCTGCGTCTTCGCTGGCGCATCCTCCTCGCCACGCGCGACTACAAGGACGCCTTCGCGCAGGGCGACGAACTGGTGAAGCTCGACACGTCGTTTGCCGACACGGCCTACTTCTCGCTTTCTGCGGCAGCCATGGCGGCCGACAGCCAGTTCCAGAAGGCGGCGGAAATGGCGGCAATGGGCCTCGCCAAGTTTCCCGGTGAGCCGGGGCTCACGTTCACGCAGATCGTGGCGCTCCAGAAGGCCGGTCAGAACCAGCAGGCGCTCGAAGCGCTCGACAAGGCCATGACGGCCAAGGTCGCCGTTGAGAACGGTGCCTTCCTGCGACTCACGCTGCTCAAGGACCTGAACCGTACGGAAGAAGTCGTACCCGCGGCTCGTGCGTTGATCGCTGCCGGTGACACCAGCACGTTGGTGCGACAGATGCTCGTGCAGACCGGCAACGATCAGTTCAAGAAGGCGCAGGCCAGCAAGCTGCCGGCGGACTTCGACGCGATGATCGCGACGCTCACGTACGCCGATTCCGTGTCCAAGGGCCCCACGAAGGCGCAGGCGCAGTTCCTGCTCGGTGCGGCTGGTGTCGTGTACGGACAGCTCAAGTTGACCGCGGCGAGCGAGCAGAAGAGCTGCCCACTGGCCAAGGAAGCCAAGAACCTGTTCGTCGATGCGCAGATCAATCTGCCCAAGGGTGGTACATTTGCCCCGGACGCGATGCGCCAGTACATGGGCTTCGTGATGCAGCTCGATCCGTCGGCCGACCAGATGGTCAAGGCGTTCTGTAAGTAGCACCGTGTTCGCAGGACCCCGGGCCCGCCGTCGCTCCGACGGTGGGCCCGTTCGTTTTCGGCCTGCCCCCGTATGGGACAACGCACACGCCATCACATCCGTGCGGCGGTACGGGTAATGCACATTTCTGAACGCGTCACCATCGCTTGACGGTGCACTCAGCACCTCACTAACATGACGCGCCCCAACGAGCCTCCAATACGCGCGTGAGCCCGGTCCGTACTCTCCCATCCGGGCGCGTTGGCGCCTACCACGTCCCAGTGCTGCTGGCCGAGATCGAAGCGCTGCTCGCCGGCGCCTCGACGGTGCTCGATTGCACGCTGGGGGGTGGTGGGCACACCGCTGCCCTTCTTGAACGCGGCATGCGTGTCACCGGCGTCGATCGCGACCCGCGGGCGCTCGCGGCGGCGCGCGAGCGATTGGCCGATTTCGAGCGCGCCGGTCAGTTTCGGGCACTGCTCGGCAACTACGCCGCGCTCGACACCGCCGGACTCGCCGAGGGGGAGCGCTTCGATGGCATTCTTCTCGACCTTGGCGTTTCGTCGCATCAGTTCGACGATCTCACCCGCGGCTTCACCTTTCGTGCAGGTGCTCCGCTCGATATGCGCATGGGCACCGACGCCGAAACCGACGCCGGTGAGCTGCTGAATACGATCGACGAGGTCGATCTGTCGGCATTGCTCCGCACCTATGCCGATGAGCCGCGGGCGGCCCGCATGGCCCGCGAGATCGTGCGCCGCCGCGAGCGCCGGCCCTTCGCCACCGCCGACGATCTCGTCGACGCGATCCGCGCCGTGCTCGGACCACGCAGCGGTGCGCCCGACTTCGCGCGCATCTTCCAGGCCATCCGCATTGCGGTGAACGACGAACTCTCCGGCCTGGAACACGCGCTGCCGCTGCTGCGCGACCGCCTTACGCCCGGTGGCGTGCTGGCCATCATCAGCTATCACTCGGGCGAAGATCGTCTCGTCAAGAACGCGTTTCGCGACTGGAGCACCGTGTGCGTCTGCCCGCCGCGGCAGATGATTTGCACGTGCCGTGGCAAGCCGCTTGGTGACACGTTGACGCGCCGCCCGATCAACGCGACCGAGGACGAAGTGGCAGGGAATCCGCGCGCGCGCAGCGCGCGTCTGCGGGCCTGGAAGCTCGCCCTCTGATGGGCACACCGTCCACGACGCGTGCGTCCCGACGCTCTGCGCGCGGCCCTCTCAAGGGCCGCGCGTGGGTCGCCATTGGGCTGTGCGTGTTCATGGGCGTGGCGGCGCTGGTGGTCTGGCGCCGAAGCGTGGGCGTTGCGACGGCGCGCGACATGCGGCGGCTGTCCGATCGGCAGCGCGGGCTGCTGTCGGAGAAGACGACGCTCGAACGTGACATCCGAAGCGCGATGTCGCGTGGGCGCGTGATCGGCGAAGCGGAGCGGCGCCTCGGCCTGCACGTTGCGACCGACGCCCAGACCCGGATGCTCTCCGACTCGATGCTGGTCGACTCGGTTTCCCGCGACCCGGCGAGCGCCGACTCGGGCTCCCGTTCATGAACGTCGCCTGATGTTCGGATCACGCCGCCCCGCCGGCCCTGACGAGCCCCGGCATACGCTCGACGATCTCCACGCTCCGGCACTGGTCAGCCGGGCACGATCGATGATCGTGCATGCCGGTCTCGTGCTGTTTGCCATGGCGATTCTCGCGCGCGCCGTGCAGTTGCAAGTCGTCGAGCATGACACGTGGCTCCGCGTGGCCGACCGGCAGCATGTCGACCAGCAAACCGTAACACCGTTGCGTGGCGCCATCCTCGACGCCACGGGCACCGTGCTCGTCGAGTCGCGTGAACAGGTCAAGCTCAGTCTCGCGCCGCGAGAAGTCCGCGACG